>JAZNAI010000070.1:0-10486 GCA_045586465.1 Acutalibacteraceae bacterium
TGCATTCGCAGATGCATGCCGTCCCGGTAACCCCAGAGAAACAAGCGTAGAAGATATCGTTGCTCTTTATAAGAGCCTTATGTAAAAAACAAAGGCGGTATCCTCGGATACCGTCTCGGTTTCTTTGACATTATAAAAGGGAATTGAGCAGCAATCTGTCGCAGGCGTCTTCTGTGACAAAATCTCTTATAATGTCATTTATATGAACAGCTGAGATATCGGAATTCTCCAGGTTCCTTTTCAGCTGTTCAATTCTGTCTTTGCGTTCTGTCAAACCGGAAAAGCATTTTGTTTTACCGTTTTCACGGATTTTGAGGCCGTATGATATACTGTCTTCATTCTGCTTTTCCGTTATGACAATTTCACGTTTCACGACACCACCTCCTTGTGTGATATTGTATCACAATGATAAGAGTGAAATCAATGTAGAAATGTGACAAAATTACAGGTGAGAAATTGTTAAATATTGTGATAAAAAATCACCTGCTGAAAATTGGAGAATTTTTTATGAAAACAAAAGCAAAAAAAGTATTGAGTATTCTTATGGCTGTAATAACAGTTTTCAGTGCACTTTCAGTATCATCGCTTGCTGCTGAAGAGCCTGCGGGCTTTACGGATGACGATTTTCTTGTTACAAAAGGGCAGGATATTGTGAACCGCCGCGGTGAAAAGGTTCTTCTTAAGGGCGTGAATCTCGGCTCCTGGCTTATATGGGAAGACTGGCTTTCTCCTTATGAGGAAGCAACCGACCATTATGATGTTCTTACTAAGCTTACGGAGCGTTTCGGTGTTGAGGGTGCATATGCACTTATGGATACATATATGGATAACTGGATTACGGAATATGACCTTGATGAAATTAAGGCAATGGGCTTTAACTGCGTCAGAGTGCCTTTCTGGTTCAGAAACTTCTATTATGATGATAACGGAACAAAGATTCTTGATGAAAACGGCGAATGGGATTTTTCCCGTCTTGACTGGGTTGTAGAGGAGTGCTCAGAAAGAGAGCTCTATGTAATTCTCGATATGCACGGTGCTGTGGGTTATCAGAGTGACGCACCTCACAGCGGCAAGGGAAAATCCTGCGGACTTTATGAAGACAGCGAGCAGGGCGAGAGATACCGTGAGCTTACGGATGAATTATGGACGGCAATTGCTTCCAGATTCAATGGCAATCCTGCAGTTGCTATGTATGACCTTCTCAATGAGCCTATGTGTGATGTTCAGAGTACGGAAATTGACAGACGAATCAAAAATGAGTCTATTTATACCCGTCTTTACGATACCGTAAGGGCTGTTGATGAAGACCATATTATTACTATGGAATGTATATGGACTGCTATTGCACTTCCGCAGGCTTTTCTTAAGGGCTGGGAAAATGTAGTTTATCAGGTTCATTTCTATAACAATTCCAACTTCATTTTCAATCTTTTTGCATTGTTTACCAAATTGATTTATTTTGATGTTCCTATGTATATGGGTGAATTCTTCCCCCATCAGCAGACAACCTGGGAAAACTGCTTTACATTTATGAATAAAATAAATTATAGCTGGACCCTGTGGACGTACAAAGCAACGGGACATATGATGTGGGAATCTGACTGGTGTCTCAGGGGCAGTAAGGACGGCTTCCACAGAGCAAAGATAATGACTGATTCTTATGAGGAAATCGCAAGAAAGTGGGGCGAATGTCTCCGTACAGAAATCGGCTTCCAGGATACGGGTCATTATGAAAACAATGTAAAAGCACATCTCTGATAATATTAGAACGGATAGTTCTGCCTGACGGCGGAGCTATCCGTTTTTTGTTGATTTTACTTGTTTCTCGTGCTATAATTATAGTGAATAAATCAGAACAATACGACAGAGCAAGACAATGTGTCATAAAAGAGGTTATTGTATGAACTACGAGTGTACAAAAAATATTGCTGAAAAGTATAAAGACTTTATAGATTTTGCTCTTTCTGTGAGTGACAGCATAGCATTTCATATTGTTCATTATGACGTATTATCACCTGAAATGTTGCAAATACGGGAAGATTATCAAAAATCTCATCCTGAAGAATCAAGTGATGATATTGTCGTAAATCACGAATACTATGAGAAAATGGCAAAAATAGTAAAGCCCATAGAAGAAGCAATTATCAGCAAGGAAAATGCTTTTTCATATCTCGGTTACGGTTATGGTTATCTTTGTGAAACCTTTATTATTGATACTAATCACCCAAAGGTTAAGGAGTTTTTGTGCCTGGCGGATAGCATATTTAGTTGGCAATATCCAGATTTCCCCGAAGACGTTTCTTTCTTGAGACAAGGCAAATGTTGGGCAAGAAACGTTGCTCATGAAAATCTGTTGTTTTTTGAAGATATAACACAGTCTGAAGCAGAAGTGTTGCAAGAAATGGGTATTGAATTGTGTCTTGATGAATAACGAACCAATCAGGGGACGGTTAGAAAAAAAGACATGAGTCGGTTCTATGTCTTAGGGCTTGAATCTTTCAAATTTCAAAAAATCAGGGGCGGTTTTGCGTTTCGCCAATTACAAAATCGCCCCTTGATTTTACTACACAAATACGTATTTGTTTGAATTCACATCTATCATAAACAAACTCAGCCACAACGGGGCTTGCAAACAGTACAAGCTATCTTGCTTCCGAACCAACCCCTATTTCTTATTACACTAAAAATTGAAAATATCGCCTTGCTGTTTATGCAAGGCGGTAATTTTTTTAGAGATAATCACGCATATCTACTGTAAGTCTTTCTTCAAGATTTATAAGCTTTTTTGTGATATCCTTTGAATATTCATCTGCTGCCTTATATTCATTGAGATATGAATTAAGGGATTTTACTCCCATATTGCAGCCGTCTGTCAGTAAGTCTGCGATTGTTTTGTCGGAATTGTTCATACCGAGCATAACATTAGTTTTAATCCATGACATACCCTTTGCCATAGGATTAGGGTCCTTGCCGTCGTCCTTGAATTCTATAAGCTTCTGCTGAATTTCGGATTCGAGCTTTTCGTGTTCGAGCTTATTTTTGTTGAGAATTATCTGTAAATCACGGGATTTTACACGGTCAAGAACTTCGCTGATTGAAGAAATTCCCATTTTTACACCGGCATCACATTCACGGAGAAGCTTAATTGTATCATTTTCTATCATACTATCAGTTCCTTTATGATTATTTTATTTACAGTATTTCTTGAATTGAATTTTTTATTCAGTAAATGTTGATTTTTTCTGAATATTATGTTATGATTACCAAAAATGATTATGGAGTTGAAAATTATGAGTAAATTAAAACAGATCGATAATATGGCAGAGCAGAAGGGAAGCCTTCTTGTAACAATCTGGCAGTTTGTAAAGTTCATTGTTGTAAGCCTTCTTGCTATGATTGTTCAGTTTGTTCTTCTTAACACACTTCAGCTTATTCCTGCTATCAAAGACCTTTACACACAGGAGTTTAACTGGCTCTTCTTTGCATACCCCGTTGCAGTCGGCGGTCTCGGTTACTTCATCGTAAGTAACGTTGCAAATATTATTGCACAGATTGTTGCTTTCTTCGTAAACAAAGAGAAGACCTTCAATTCAGGTGCAAACGTTGCAGTTGCTCTTCCCATTTACATTGTATTCACAATCGGTCTTATCGTTTTCTCTGCATGGCTCAATCCTACACTTAAGGATTTGCTTGTAGGCTGGAATCTTAACGAAGTAGCAGCAAAGAATATTGCAACAATGGTTTGCTCCGCTGTTCAGTTCTTCCTTTATTTCCCCGTTGATAAGATTCTTTTCCATAAGAAAAAGGAAGAAAAATAAAAAACAGACATACATAAATATCGGGCTGTATCTTTTGATACAGCCCTCTTTTTACGGATATATTCTGTTTGTGGTGATTTTCTTTATACCGAAAGCATTCATAAGGTCGCTGAATACGGGTAAATCAACCGTCCAGGCGGCACAGTCAAGACCGTTCTCTTTTGCAAATTTCACTTCCTTCATCATTTTGAAGATAAGTCCGCCGTTGATGTCAATGCCGATATTGCCGTTATTAAGGCAGGTGTTTACATCATCCATTGTAAGCTCGTTTGTGATAAACATAAGCTTAATGTCTTTATCAATTTCTCTGATTCCGAGAAGAGCTTCCATATCAAAGGAAATGATTACTGCTTTATCTGAAAAGCCGTAATTATCAATAAGGTCAATAAGATTCTGAAATGCAACCGGGTCGTAGCCCTTGATTTCAATATAGGGAATAATTGTGCTTTCTTTGATTATTTTCAGCGCATCATCAAATTTCGGCAATTTAAGGCTTTCGTAATTTTCTATACCGTTGCCGTTGTCAATTGTATATTCCTGAAGCTCATCAAATGTCATCTCGGCAATTTCACCGCTGCCGTCTGTCATTTTATCAATTGTACTGTCGTGATTTAGTATCCATACACCGTCCTTTGTAGTGTGTATGTCAAATTCAACTCCGTAAAAGCCGTTTTCAATTGCTCCTTCAATTGCAGGGATTGTGTTTTCGGGATAAACAGAGGAAAAGCCTCTGTGGGCTATGAACTGCTGAGGCTCATTTCCGTAGGACGCAAGCACAAATTTACTGCTTATGGGAGATTTGCCGAGATTTATTGCACAAAAAACTGCAATAATAAGAACGATTATGCCAAGGGAGATTAAAACTTTCTTTTTCATCTTTGATTCTCCTTTTAGGTTTGTTGTAATAATTATATCTTCGTTTTGCTTGTTTTACAAGTTTTATTTATATTGACTATTGTTTTTTTTCTCCTTCTGTGATAAATTTAATTGCATATCTGTAAAGGGTGATAATATGAAGGATTTTGAACTTAAGCTTACTAAGGTTGAGAGTGTAGATTTTGTCAACAAGCTTCCTCCAAATACAAAAATTGAATTACAAAATAAATATGCCTATAACGTAGGATATTCAAAAATAAATACCTGCCAGGGTGAAATGCGTGCTGAAATTTCAGATAAGAATTCACCTGAAAGATTTCATATTGTTGTTGTGATGAAGGGTTATTTCGTAATTAACGGTGAAATTCCCAAGGAACAGCTTCACGTTAAAACCTTTGACGCACTTTTCCCGCACCTGAAGGCTTTTGTTGTGAATCTTACCTCAACAGCCGGTATTCCTCCTGTCTATATGCCTTATGTTGATATCTCAAATCAGAGTATTTACCGTGTAGAAATGCCCGGAGGTCTCAGAAAGAAAGAGGAAGATGAATGAAAAAGAAGGATATATTTCTGATAATTCTCAGATGTGTAATTGCCCTTACCTTATTTGCCGTGGCAATTATATATTATGATGAGCTGTCAAATCTTGACGTGCGTGCCCTTGCGGACGTTACCGATAAGCTTCCTGTGTTGATTGCAATGATTCTTGCTGTCTATATTATTAAAGCACTTGTTTTTGTTGTTCCTGCATCTGTTGTGTACGTAGCGGTTGGTGCGATTATGAACCCCGTGCTTGCAGTATTCGTAAATCTTACGGGTATATTCATTGAGGTAAGCGTTACATATTTTCTCGGAAGATTCCTCGGAAAGGATGCGGTTTATAAATTGCTCTCAAAGAAGGAAACGGGCAGAAAGCTTCTTGCAAAGGATATTCAGAGTAAGGCTTCCGTTCTTGTTTCTATAAGAGCTATCCCTGCGTTTCCAATCGATTTTGTAAGTCTTTTCTACGGTGCATCGGGCTGTAAGTACCTTAAATATGCCGTGCTTTCCGTAGCAGGCATTGCCTGGAGAGTTATTCTGTTTACTCTTCTCGGCGATGCAATTTTTAAGTGGATTCCTCTTGATAAAATTATACTTATTGCAATTTGTTGTATTCCTGTCGGTGTTGTGTATTATCTTATCAAAAAGTTCAGAATAGAGCCTATGAAGGCTAAGAAAAAAGATACGGACGGATGTGAATAATATGAAAATGACAGTTATCGGAGGCGGCGGAGTAAGGTCAATGTTCCTTGCACGTTCAATTGCCTCAAGAGCAGAGTCTCTCGGTATTAAAGAGCTTGTCTTTATGGATAACGATGAAGTTAAGCTCGGCATCTTCGGCAGAATGGCAAAGAAAATATCATCAATGATAGCTCCCGACTTGAATTTTTCATTGACAACCGATATCTTTGAAGCTGTAAAGGATGCAGATTACGTTATTACAACAATCCGTGTAGGCGGAGATTCTATGAGGGTAAGGGATGAAAGAATTGCTCTTAACCTCGGTGTGCTCGGTCAGGAAACTACTGGTGCCGCAGGCTTCAGCTTTGCTATGAGAAGTATTCCGGCGCTGCTTTCATACTGTGAAATTATAAAGAAATTTGCAAAGCCTGATGTAAAGATGTTTAACTTTACAAATCCTGCAGGCCTTGTTTCTCAGGCTCTGAGTGACAAGGGATATGACTTTACATACGGAATCTGCGACGCACCCAGCGGAATGCTTCATTCCTTCGCAGAGCTTCTTGGTGTTTCCGCTGACAGAGTTTACGGTGACATATACGGCCTTAACCATCTTTCATTTTTCAACAGCATTACTCTTGACGGAAACAATGTGCTTGATGAAATTATCAGTAATGACAGGGCATATTCCGAAACAGATATGAGATATTTCAGCAAGGATATGCTGCTTGAGAGAAAATTTATTCCAAATGAATATCTTTATTACTTTTTCAGCCGTGAAAAGGCTGTGGGTAATATCCTGAATGCCGCAAAGACAAGGGGAGAGCAGATAGAGGAAATCAATGCTCTTATGATTGAGGAATTGTCTCACATTGATATTGAAAATGATTTTGACACAGCACTTGCAGCTTTTGAAAAGTATTACGGTATGAGAGAAAATTCATATATGGCAAGCGAAACGGGTGTAAAACGGCAGAAGCAGTGGCATTTTGATCCCTTTGCCCCTGATGACGGCGGATATGCCGGCGTTGCCCTTCGGTTTATCGATATAATAAACAGCGGTAATGACGGAGAGATGATTTTCTGTACCAAGAATAAAGGTGCTATTCCCGGACTTTACGATGATGACATCGTTGAAATAACCTGTAACGTCAGCAATGTTGCCGTGATTCCTAAGAAATTCACGGAAGACTGTGTTGATTCGTATGCAATGGAACTGATAAGACGTATGAAGAAATATGAAAGGGAAGCCGCTGCCGCAATTCTTACTAAGGACAAAAAAAGAGCGGTGGAAGCACTTGCACTTCATCCGCTTGTTGAATCCTACTCAATCGCAACAGAACTTGTGGATAAGTATATAGAACTCAATAAAGATTACTCTACAGGGTGGTAAAAAAGAAGCCGCAGCGTTTGCTGCGGCTTTTGCACTTAAATTAAAGAAGCTTTGCGGCTGCCTTGTCAATGAGAAGAATTGCATCGGGGTGGTTCTTGAGAACGGATGCGGGGCACATAGGAGTAACCTCACCGTCAACTGTTGCCTTGATAGCGTCAGCCTTAGATTCACCTGTTGCAATGAGGACGATTTTCTTTGCCTTCATAATAGAGTTTATACCCATTGTAAGAGCATAGCGGGGCATTGAATCATCGTCAAAGTAAATGCTGTTGGACTTGATTGTGCTGTCTGTGAGCTTTACTTTGAAGGTGCCGTCGGAGAAGGTATCGCTGGGCTCATTGAAGCCGATGTGTCCGTTTGTACCGATGCCGAGAAGCTGGATATCAATTCCGCCTGCCTCGTCAATCATAGCATCATAGCTTTTTGCGTGGGAATCGGGATCAGCAGCGTTTCCGTCGGGAATATGTACGTTCTCTTCCTTGATGTTTACGCTGTTGAAGAGATTCTCGTGCATAAAGGTATAATAGCTGTTTTTGTCGTCACGGGGAAGGTCGCAGTATTCATCGAGATTGAAGGTTCTGATGTTTTCAAAGCTGATTTCACCGCTCTTGTAGCGTCTTATGAGCTCATTGTAGGTCTTGACGGGTGAAGCACCGGTCGCAAGACCTAAAATGCAGTCAGGCTTGTTCTTGATAATATCGGTAAAAATATCAGCACAGGCAACTGCAATTTCATCTGCTGTATCAAAAATTCTTACTTCCATAAATTGATTCCTCCGGGTAATATTTTTACTCAATTATAATGTTTATTATTTTCGTTGTCAATAATAAATAAATACGGAATTATGTTGAAAATGCTTGTAATTAATAAAACAGTGTGTTAGAATTATAAAAAAATTGTTATTTGCTCGGAGGCAGATTATGGCTGAAAATATTTCATTCCGTTCTTCAATGAACGGCTTTAACAGAAACGATGTAATGGCTTACATTGATACCGTACTTGCTGAGAAGGCAGAGCTGCAGATTAAGGTTGCCGCTACCGAAAAGGATATTGAAGGTATAAAAGCGGAATGTGAAAAGGAAATTGCTGATTCTAAAAAATCTGTTCTCAATTTTGCCGAATCAGTTGCAAAGCTTGAATCGGAGCTTGCAGACTTAAAGACCGATAATGAAATTCTCAGGGCAGTGGTTTCGCAGACTAATGAAAAAGAGCTTCTCAAGGAATCCGAGCTTGCCGCAGAAAAGGAGCTTCTCAGCGCAAGAGAAAGCCGTTATAAGGCTGAAATCGAAGAACTGAAATCAAAGATTGCTGAGCTTGAAGCCGAAAAAGAAAATGCCTGTAAGCAGGCCGACAAATGTGCAGACTGCGATATTGCCAAGGTTTATGAGGCAAGACTCGGTGCTGCTATGCTTGATGCGAAGCGTTTCTCTGAAATTCTCGTAAAAGAAGCAAATGATAAGGCTTCGGATCTGTTTGCCGATGCATTCTCCTCTGCACACGCAACCTCTGTTAAGGCAGGCGCAATTGCACAGAGTATTACGGATATCAGCAATCAGTTCAACGTTTCATTTAAGGTGCTTCTCGACAATATGAAGGCTCTCGGAAGTACACTTGATTCCTTTAAGAACGACGTAAAGCTTACCGGTGAAAAATTTGATTTTACCACAGAGTTTGCATCATTTACAGGTGAAACTGCAGAAGAAACTGTTTCCGTGAAAGCTGCAGGGCTTCCCGTAACGGAAGATGTTATCCCTGCCCGTAAGAGAAACGTTAATTTTGATGATGCGGATGAATTTGACTTCAGAGTTGACGTAAATGACTGAGTATTACTTAAGCACTGAAGAACTGCCTTTATATACAGAAAGGTTGTCCGCCGGTGATAAGGTTTATCTTACGGGAGATATATTCACGGCAAGAGATGCGGCTCATGCGAGGTTATGCAAGCTTTTGCAGGATAATAAAGAACTCCCGTTTGATATCCGGGGGGCAGTAGTTTATTTTGCCGGACCGAGTCCTACTAAGGAAGACGGAACCATCGGCAGCTTCGGCCCCACAACCGCATCAAGAATGGATGCCTTTTCTCCGATGCTTCTTGATCTCGGTCTTATCGGTATGATAGGAAAGGGAAACCGAAGCAGGGAAGTGGTTGATGCTATCATCCGTAACAAGGCTGTGTATTTTTGTGCCGGCGGAGGATTCGGTGCATTAATCAGTCAGAGTATTGAAAAAATTGAAGAAATTGCTTTTTCTGAGCTTGGCTGTGAAAGCATTAAAATGCTTACTGTAAGAGATATGCCGCTGACGGTGGGTGTTGACAGTCTCGGAAATTCAATTTTTAACAGATAAATTACAGGTGAAAATATGTCAAAAGAAAAGCTTCTTGAACTAAGAAGACAGATAATCAAGAAAGATTTTTCCCGTATGAATAATATGCAATTCAAGGCAGTGACCACAGTTAAGGGGCCGCTGCTTATTCTTGCAGGTGCGGGAAGCGGTAAAACAACCGTCCTTGTAAACAGAATAACAAATCTCATAAAGTACGGAAACGCTTATAATTCCGACAGAATTTACAGCTTTTCCGATAATCTTGAGGAATTATATGAAAAATACCTCGGCGGAGATACATCCGTTTATGATGCAATAAAGAACTCCTTGAGTGTTGATGCGCCCGAGCCCTGGCAGATTCTTGCAATCACCTTCACAAACAAGGCAGCAAATGAATTAAAGGAAAGACTTGTTAATAATCTCGGGGAGCCCGGTGATGAAATCTGGGCAAGCACGTTTCACTCCTGCTGTGTAAGAATGCTGAGAAAATTCTGTGACAGAATAGGCTTTTCGAATCATTTTACTATCTATGATACCGACGATTCCAAAAGGCTTATGAAGGAGTGCCAGAGACAGCTTAATATTGATGAAAAGTATCTTTCCGCAAAGCAGATCCTCGGTGAAATCAGCCGTGCGAAGGACTGTCTTATTGATACAGATGAATACTCCGAAAACGTCGGCTCGGATATGAGAAGAATTGATATTGCAAAGGCTTACGTAAGATATCAGCAGCTTCATAAGGAAGCGGATGCCATGGACTTTGACGATATCATTTTTAACACCGTAAAGCTTCTTAAGAGCGAAAGAGATGTACTCGATTATTATCGCAACCGTTTCAGATACATAATGGTTGATG
>JAZNAI010000071.1:0-4827 GCA_045586465.1 Acutalibacteraceae bacterium
CCCCAAGATTGGGGGTAGGGGGTTGATAAATCATAAGATTTTTTCTTATACCTTCATACTATGCGCCTTGAAGGTGCTGTAGTAATATTTTGCAAGAGATTCAGCTTCTGTCTGTACGGGAGTTTCGCAGTTGTCCTCAACCCACTTCATAATGGTTGCGGTGGTGCCGCCTGCAACAAAGGTAAACGCCTTACGAAGCTCCGTTGCTCTTTTTTCCTCAATAACGGGATTGAGAACCTCTCTTATGGTGTGGTAGGTGGCTTTACCGAAGGTTGCGTGTACGGTGTTGCTTGAATTCTGGCTGAAAATGAATTTGAACAAATCCACATTTTCCTTTACTGTTTTAAGATAGTAGTATACAATATTATAAAAGTCGGAATAAGTGAATTCGCTGAGCGCAGACTTGTATGAAACGGATTCCTTAATATGCTTGATAACATTTTTCTGTACGGAGAAAAATTCACCGATAATCTTTTCGTGCAAATCGTAAATATCCGTGTAGTAGGAATAGAAGGTGCTTCTGTTTACGTCAGCTTTTTTGCATATTTCCGTAACGGAAATTTTGTCGAGAGGCTTTTCCTTCATTAATTCAAAAAGGCTCTCTCTTATAATGCGTTTGCTGTACTGAGTTCTTCTGTCTTCTGTTGCTTTTGGCATAACAATCTCTTTTCTTAAACAATTTGTCGGTTATTGAACACACTATAGATAATAACACTCTCTGTCAACAATTTCAATAAATTCAAGAAAAAATTTCATTTTTCTGCAACACTTTCCCCCGGGAAAATATCTAATAATCGGAAGGGTTGATTCTATGGACGGACAGAAAATGAAAAATTTAATAAAATCCGCAAAAAAAGGGAACACGGAAGCCTTCGGTGAGCTTTATTCTTTTTATGCGAAGGAGCTTTACCGCTTTGCGCTTTATACGCTTCACGATACCTTTGATGCCCAGGATGCCGTGCAGAATGCTGCACTTGCGGCATTTCGTAAAATAGGAGGCCTTAAAAAGGAAGAAAGCTTCAAATCCTGGTTTTTCAAGATACTTTATAACGAGTGTATGAAAATTTTAGGACATAAAAGCCGTACCCTTGAAGTCCCCTCGGAGGTGCCTGCCGTTTTTTCGGAAGAGACCTATACCTATGATGAAACGGGTATAATGGCACTTTTTGAAGCACTGCCTCCCAAGGAAAAATCCCTTATAACCCTGTCCGTTTTCGAAGAATACAATTCCGTAGAAATTGCAGAAATTCTCGGAATGACCCCATCCGCTGTCCGCTCCTCCCTTTCACGGCTTTTCAAGAAGCTGAGAATTCAGTCAGAAGGTGAAAACTATGTTTAACGAAAAAGAGAATAACGACATTTTAAGAAATAAGCTCGGAAAGGAAATAAATCTTCCCGAAAGCCTCAGTAAGGATAATATTATAAAGCTCATAGAATCAGAAAATACAAATAAAGCAAAGAAAAACAAGGGAATAGTCCGCCGTTTCGTGGCTGTGGGTGTTGCCGCCTGCCTTATGATAACGGGTGTGTCCTTCCTTCTTGATAAGGGACTTTTCAGCACTCCCGAAAGTGTTATTGAGGATGAAAACGTGCAGAATGAAATTGCACAGAGCAATGCCCAAAATTATGACGAGCTTCTGTCATTTATAAAGGAGTATGCCGGGGAATACAAGAAAAACAACAAATATCATACTTACCTCTATTCGGGTCTTGTTGACGGTACAGCCGATGATATGAAGGGTGTAAAGGAAGAATCGTCAGATATTCCGGTTGGAGGTCTTCCCAACACCGGTAACGTGACCTTTAATTCTTCAGTATCCGCACCGGGCAGCTTCGGTGAAGTGAATCTCCGTGAATACGGTGTAAAGGAAGCAGATATCTTCATAACCGACGGGGAGTGCCTTTACTGCATTGATACCTACGGCAGACGTCTTCGCATTATAAAGGCAAATGACGACGGTACACTTGAAAGCGTGTATGAAGGCAAGAAGAGTCTTATTGACGACAGAGGCACAGGTGAGCAGATTTATTATTCGGGGCTTTACGTTTATGAAAGCTTCCTGATAGTGGGCTTTACGAGATATGATCTCGACAAGCACTATACGAAATCGGGTGTGTCGGGTGTTCTGATTTATGATGTTTCCGACAAGTCTGCTCCCGTTCTTAAAAAGGAAATTGCCCTTGACGGCACTTACGTTTCCTCAAGAATCATTGATTCCTCCCTTGTGCTTGTTACAAGATATTCAATAATCGAGCAGTATGAGACAGAGGATGACATTGACCTTCTCCCTGCAGTATACAACGGGGATTATAAATATACCGTGCCCTGCGGTTGCATTGTGTATTCCCGCGAGGATAACCCCGAAACCTATGTAAATATAGGTAAGATTGACCTTTCAGACCTTGAGAAAAAGCCTGCGGTTTCATCCTATCTCGGAAATGTGCACGATACCTACTGCACAAAGGATACCCTTTATGTAATAGGCACAAAGGTAAAGAACAGCAACGAAACGGACGACGGAAGAATTATCGGCTTCGGCGGTGTTATGATACGTGCCGAGGATATGTGCACAACCGTTACAAAGGCAGATATCTCGGGGGATACAATTGATATAAAATGCCGTACTGAGTTTTCCGGCAGTATTCTCAACAGCTATTCAATTGACGAATACAATAAATATCTCCGTATTGCGGTGACAACTCTTGATAATAAAAACAGCATATATGTTTTTGACGAAAATCTCGGCAAGGTAGGAGAGCTTAACGGACTTGCCGACGGCGAGCAGATTAAGTCCGCACGCTTTATGGGTAACACCGCCTACGTTGTGACCTTTGTGCAGACCGACCCCTTATTTGTAATTGATTTGACGGACCCTCAGAAGCCCGAAATAAAGGGTGAAGTAAAGCTTCCGGGCTTTTCCTCATACCTTCATCCCGTCGGTGACGGTCTTCTTGCGGGAATAGGCGCAGGCGGAACCGAAACGGGTACGGACGGCAGCAGTAAAATAAGCCTCTTTGATGTAACTGACCCCGCCGCCCCCAAGGAAATCGACCATTTGCAGTATCCTACCTCTCATATCGGCACGGAAGCCAAGGCATTCTGCAGTATTACGGAAGGCTCCTTCCTTGTGACCTACTCAAACTGGGCAATGGAGGACTTCGACGAAGAGGTGCACTATTACAAGCACCATACGGGTGCACTTAAGGTAAGTGTTAAGGATAACAAGCTGGTTCTTGATAACGCATATCTCTTAAAGGGCGGAGACTCTGCTTCCCGAGCAACCTTTATCCGTGATAAAGTCTTTGTTTTCAGCGAGGGTGAAGCAGGTGTTGCATCCTTTAATATGGAAACGGGTGAATTCATTGATATCGCCGAGGGTGAAAATGCACGCTATTCCTTCGAAAAAGCCACCCGTCCCGTAAATGAAATTCTCTATTAAAATTAAATGTAGGGGCGGGTTTTTTCCCGCCCGTTTTTGAGGGTTGTAATTTTACATATAAAGATTCAGAATTGATGACACGGGAGGGGAGACCCCTCCCCTACGATAAGAATGATGCTTCGTGCACGGGAGGGAAGCCCCCTCCCGTACGTTTTTTGTCAGTCTTTTATTGACAAAATCTCCTTGTATTGCTACTATAAAATCAGTAAATTATCAGGGGGAATGTTAATATGACAAAACTGCAGAACGGCAATATGACTGCCTGCGGAAAAATCTTTGCCGTAATAACCTGTGCTCTTATGACGGGCTTTATGTGGCGTGTCAGGGGAGACCACGGCTGGGGCTCTATGTGGGGTATGTTTGCCGTAGGTGTTATGCTGATTCTCTTCATTTATGCCGTTTTCGGCGAAAGAAAAAAGATGAATTACGAAATGCTGCCTCTTGCGGTATTTTTCCTCGGCATCACAAACGGGGGTTGGGGTACCCTTAATTCCCAGATGGAGGGCTACCTTACATCTACCGCTGCCTTTACGGGAGAGGAAGCGGCAAGGCTTGTTGAAATAAACCCCGTGCACGGTCTTTTTATGATGCTGTTTTTAGGCTTTGGCTGGATGCCTCTTTTTGCGGTAATCGTCGGCTCTCTTTTCTCGGAAAAAGAGTATAAATTAAAGCACTATATTATCCTTATTGCGGTATTTTATATTACGGAAACTGTTTTCCGCTTCTCTCTTTCACACTTTATACTGGAGGCTGTTCATCCTGAGGCTGTTGCCTTCTGTAAGGAGGGTTTTGCCGACCGTGGAATTGAGCTTTCGCCTATGATGGCATACATAAAGGAGCTTGGCTCTGCCTCCTGGGCAAAGAAAATCCCCTTTGCAAGAAATTACTTTACAAGCATCGACGTTATGTCTGCCGCCTTCGGTGCACTCTTTACATCTCTTACAGCCCTCATTATTCTTAAAGACAAGCTGACGGGTATTGTTTCTCTTCTTATAAACACGGTCTGTGCTCTTTCAATTACAATTGCAGACGTTTTCCTGATAATTGATTCCGACCGAGGTATTCTTCCCCCCGTGGGTGAGGTGCCCATGTGGCTTAAGGCTCCTGCCTGGTCCTTATGGGAATTCTTCACGGGCTTCCTTTTAGGTTTTGGAATTATGCTGATTTTAGTATGTATTCCCAAAAAATACATTGCGGAAGAGCCCTTCTCACCCGTTTTACCCGTTAAAAACAGAAAGCTTCATTACATTTATACTGCAGGTCTTCTTATGACCTATATGCTGTGCCTTACCCTTATGCGCCCACTCGGTATGCGAATCGGCACACATCTTTTTGAGGCAGGTCTGTTCCCGGACGAGGACACAATCGGTACAATAATTGCCGTGGT
>JAZNAI010000072.1:0-15620 GCA_045586465.1 Acutalibacteraceae bacterium
TTTTCGATAACTATATCCTTTTAGATAATATTCCCGTAGACAACAGCGTTCTTCTATGGTAAGATGTGTGTAACTCATATAAATCCTCCTTGGTTTTTGTTTTGTGGTAATTACATTATACCATGGATTTATATGGGTTGCTTTATTTTATCAAAGTGTTGCACTTGATAGTATAATTCATCAAATCATCATATCCGTCCCTCTTTGCAGAGGGACGGAGGATAAGTGATTCTTATTCAGCTGCGAATACGTCAAGAGAAGCCTGCTTGCCGCCGTAGATGCCGAGAGGCTCAACGTGGATAGCGCCTACAGAAACAACCTTTGTGCCGTTCTGTGCGTTGAAGTCCTCAAGGTAGGGAAGATGCTGGAAGTAGTTAGCATCAACGTCACCTGAATCAACAACGTTGTTGGGCTGTACGTAGTCTGTGAATTCCTTGATTTCAAGTGTAACGTTCTTTTCGCTGAGGATGTCCTTTGCAATCTTAAGAATTTCTGCGTGAGGAGCGGGAGAAGCTGCTACTGTGATTGTCTCACCTGCAAGTGCTGCATAGTCAACTGACTCATCAAAGCCTGTGCCGGGATTCTCAACTGTGGAAACAACTGAGCCTGTGTATGTAGTCTTGATGTAATCAGCAACCTTCTGGCTTTCGAGAGCTGCAAGAAGAGCCTTTGTCTTAGCTGTTTCCTCGTTGCCTTCCTTAACAGCTACGATGTTGCCGTAAGCGGAAGCTGCACCCTCCTGCTTGAGAGCCTTCTCAGCGGGGTTGATGTTAGCTGCAAGTGCATAGTTGGAGTTAATAACAGCGAAGTCAACGTCCTGAAGAACGCTGGGAATCTGAGCTGCTTCAACCTCCTTGAATTCGATATTGTAAGGATTTTCTGCAATATCAAGGATTGTTGCGGTGATGCCTGCACCCTCTTTAAGCTTGATGAGACCGATGTTCTCAAGAAGAAGAAGGGCACGTGCTTCGTTTGTGGTGTCGTTGGGAACTGCAATTGTGTAGGTTGTTGCTTCCGTCTTACCGCATGCGGCAAAAATGCCGAGGGAAAGCACGAGAGCAAGTGCGAGTGCTATGATTTTTTTCATAATAATTTCTCCTTTATATTATTATTTATAGTATTATATAACACATTTTTCCATTTTGCAACAATGAATTAAAAACAACACGTTTAAATGAAAAAATCACCCGTCTGACGGGTGAAAATTTTCAGCTTCAGAAGCCTTTTCTTATGCTTCCTGCTTATTTGCTGAAGTATGTGGATATTGTGCCGATGATCATGATGACCCAGTCAATAAGAACTCTCAATGCGCCGGGAAGTGCATCCATAAGAAAAACTCCTTTCCTCTTCCTTATTTTCTGATTAAATTATATAGCAAATGTTTTTGTTTGTCAATTATTTAAAAGCGAAAACCGCTTACCTGCAGTGGCAAGCGGCATCCGCTGATTAAAGGGGGTATTATTAAAGGTGTGTTTTTTTATTCTATGGTGAGCTGTCTCTGAGGGGGAGCAACTGGCTCCTTTCTCGGCATATTGAGAACAAGCACGCCGTTTTCGTATTTTGCGCCGATTTTTTCTGTGTCGATACCCGAAACATCAAAGCTTCTCTCGTAGGAGCCGTAAGAGCGTTCGATTCTCACGTAATTTTCCTTTTTGTCCTTGTCTTCCGACTCGCTGTGGCGCTGTGCTTTTATTGTCAGCACGTCGCCCTCGATTCCTACGGAAATGTCCTTCCTGTCAAAGCCGGGAAGGTCTGCTTCAAGCTGATAGCCGTCCTCAGTCTTCTTTATGTCAGTTCTGAAGGGTCTTATTTCTGCTTTTTCGGAGAAAAAAGGCTCGTTAAAGAATGCTCTTGCAAGATTGTCCATCTCTCTGAAGGGACTGAAGAATGAACGGTTGAGATTTGACATAGGGATAATTTCAAACATTGTTTTTTCCTCCTGTTTATGATATAGTGTTTTCAGCAATGTTTTTTTGGGGAGGGAAGCCTGAACAGTAAGCCTTGCCGCCCAAACGGTCTTCCGCCCGGGAACCTCTGTTCCCCTCCCTGTGATTACAATATACACTGCGATTATTGTATCCGTGTGTTATTTGTGTGACTATTCTGTAAATATTAGCACTCTTATAAAGAGAGTGCTAAAAAATTAAAGTGCACTTTTCATAAATAGTATGCCCCGAAAAAGCATCCGAAAATCATCAATTTAAAAAATAAAATTAAAAAGCAGAAGCTTTCACCTTTCTGCTATATTAATATTCCCCGTTTGACGGGAAATGTTCATATTTTGTGCAGATGCCCCGTTTTTCCGCAGAAATACGGGTGCAGGTGCGTGAAATATGGGCATTTAGCGGAAAAAGATGTTGTCAACCTAATGTATGCACTTAAACTAACCAAACAAAGTCTGCTGTAAGCCGGTCATAGAACGGGAAAGAGTGCAGAAATTGCCGTATTTGTTGTTTTCGGCGGTGGCAAGGCGTACGACACCTCAGAAACATAGTCGTCTTGCTTCCCTTGGGGCGGTCGCAATACTTCTTGTTTCTTCACCTCTTTCGTGTGCTTTCATCTGCCCCCGGCAGCGGCACACTCATTCGGCTCCGAACCGCCGAAAACAAAGCACGTTAAAAATTTTTTTGAGGAGAAAAAGCAAAGGTATCATCTCATTTCGATAGCAGATGATACCTTTAATTTTATTTATTGTGCGTCAAAGACGGGGATTTGTGTGCTTTTTCCCTCAGAAACGGGGGATTTCGATGGGTACTCCGCCTTTTTCTGCGGATTCGTGGGCAAGAATACCGGGAATTGACATCTGAATTGCAAAGTCAACGTCAAGCTCAGGCTTTCTTCCCTCAGCAATACAGCTGATAAAGTCCTTAACCATCTTGCCGTCCGCACCGCCGTGACCGCTGGTGTCCTCACCCTCGTAGGCGGTTGTAACGGGAATATCAATTTTTGAATTTGCGGAGAAGGTTCCGGGAACGCTGTAAAGGCTTGCAAGAGAATGTGCGTTATCTACTACGCATCTTCTGTCAGTTTCAATTGTACCTCTTGTGCCGCAGATACGGTAGTTGTGGTCGTAGCTTGTGTATGCGCCGAAGGAAACAAGAAGTCTTATAACCGCACCCTTTGCAGTCTTGAAGAGGGCAACGCCCGTCTCCTTTCTTTCGGGGGTGTAGGGGTCGTAATGCACGTCTGCCTCAAGACAGGTTACGCTCACACAGTAGTCGTCCATAACATAAAGAAGAGGTCCTAATTCGTGCGTAAGATATCTTATAGCCGGCTGATATGTTCTCCAATGTCCCTCGGGGTAGTAGTCGGGAGCAAAGTCGTCGGGATCAAGAGCGTGAAGGTACTCAGCCTCTGCATAAGCAATTTCACCGAAAAGACCGTCACGGTGCATCTTTTTCCAGGTCTGAATAAATGCCCAGTAGCAGCAGTTTTCAGCCGCCATATAAGTAAGCTCGGGATGAGCGTTTACGAGGGTTTTCAGCTCCTTAGCCTCCTCGAGGGAGTTTACGGCAGGAATTTCGCTGAGCACGTGCTTGCCTGCGTTCATAGCCTTTGTAACAATGGGCACGTGGTAAACAGCCTCAGTTGCAACAATAACAGCATCAATATCAGTCTTGAGCATTTCGTCATAGTCGCTGAACTGAATAATATCCTTATCCTCAAGCACCTCAGAAAGCTCGGCATAGCCTTTTTTGAGAATAGCTGGATTATGGTCGCAGCAGGCAATAAGCTTAGCATTTTTTACGCCCTTGAGGCATCTTGCGATAGCTGTTCCTCTTCCGAGACCTACAACTCCGACCTTTATAATATTTTCACTCATAAAATTAATCTCCTTCCGTGGGGATAAACTACAAATAAAGTATATCACCAAAATAATTTATGTCAATAAAAGTGTTGACAAAAGAGGAAAATGCACATATATTATTATTGAACAGTTGAATAAATGTTCAAGTGTTCAAATAAGCAAAAGGAGTACACTATGGAAAATAACGAAGCATTAAACGGTGCACCCCTGCAGGAGGCAGAGCTTTTTGCCCTTGCCGATTTTTATAAGGTGCTGGGGGAGCCCTCACGGCTTAAGATTCTTTACCTGCTGTATGGCAGAGAGCTTACGGTATCCGATATTGCTTCGGGTGTGAGCTCTACGGTTTCCGCCGTGTCGCATCAGCTGAAAATTCTTAAGAATGCCCGTCTTGTAAAATTCAGAAGAGACGGAAAAAACAGCATTTATTCCCTTGCGGATGACCACATCAGCACGATTCTCGCAATGGGAACAGACCATATTAACGAATAAGGAGAGTTTTATTATGAAAAAAACCTTTAAGATTGAAGACCTTGACTGCCCCAACTGTGCCGCAAAGCTGGAAAAGGCAATTTCGGGAATTGACGGAGTGCACAAGGCAAGCATAAGCTTCATTGCAGGTAAAATGATTGTTGAGGCGGATGAGGCAGATTTTGACGGCATTATTGCAAAAATCCCCTCGGTTGCAAAGAAAACAATACCCGACTGCACGGTAATTATCTGACGTTATGACAAAAAAACAGAAAAAACTGCTTTTAAGAATACTTGTAAGCCTTGCGCTTTTTGTTGTAGTAATAATAATTGAAAAAACATTAAGCCCCCACAGAATTGCCGTGCTTTTAATGTACCTTGTGCCATATTTTGTTGCAGGGTATGATGTGCTTCTTGCCTGTGTTAAAAAAATTTCACGTGGAAAATTCTTTGACGAGGAATTTTTAATGACAATAGCAACAGTCGGTGCACTTGTTGTGGGAGAGTACCCCGAAAGTGTTTTTGTTATGGTATTTTATCAGGCAGGTGAGCTTTTTCAGAAGATTGCCGTGGGAAAAAGCCGCCGCTCAGTTTCATCCCTTATGGAGTTAGCCCCCGACTGTGCTACGGTGCTGACTGATGATGGAGAGGATACCGTATTTTCGGAAGAGGTATCTGTGGGAGATACCGTAATTGTCCGTCCCGGTGAAAAAATCCCCCTTGACGGTGTGATAACGGAGGGCGAATCCTCCCTTGATATGAAGGCTCTTACGGGAGAGAGCACGCCCGTTGACGTATATACGGGAGCTGAGGTAAAATCAGGCAGTATAAACCTCACGGGAACACTTAAAATAGAGGTGCTTAAAGGTTTTTCCGAATCCACCGCCTCAAAGATTCTTGAGCTTGTTGAAAACTCAAGCCTCAACAAGGCGAAGACTGAAAAATTCTTAACAAAATTCTCCCGTGTTTATACCCCTGCCGTTGTAATTTCGGCTCTGCTTCTTGCAGTTATTCCTTCTGCCGTTACGGGGGACTGGAAAACCTGGCTTTACCGTGCGCTGATTTTTCTTGTTGTATCCTGTCCCTGTGCGCTTGTAATTTCCGTGCCCCTTTCATATTTCGGGGGAATCGGCGGAGCATCCTCTAAGGGAATACTTATAAAAGGCGCATCCTTCCTTGAGGCGCTCGGAAATGTCAGCACCTTCGTTTTTGATAAGACGGGAACTCTTACAACAGGTGAATTTTCCGTGGACGGAATTTTTCCATCTGATGATTTTACTGAAGAAGAGCTTCTTTCCCTTACCGCAAGGGCAGAATATTATTCCAATCACCCTCTTGCAAAGGGTATAGTAAAAGCCGCAGGCAGCATAACTCCTCCCGACAGCATAAGGGAATACCCGGGAGGCGGTGTCGAAGCCGTAATTGACGGAAAAACCGTCCTTTCTGGAAACGCACGCTTTCTTTCGGAAAAGGGAATTGACGTCCCCGAGGATACCGTTACGGGTACGGCTGTATTAACAGCCGCTGACGGAAAATACGCAGGTCTCATAAGTCTTTACGATGCACCGAAAACGGGAGCAAAAGAAACTGTTGAGGAGCTTCATTCCCTCGGTGTCAGAAAAACCGTTATGCTCACGGGCGATAAAAAGGAAGCCGCAAGGACTGTTGCCCGGGAAACGGGAATCCGAGAATACAAGGCTTCTCTTCTGCCATCCGACAAGGCAGATTACGTAAAAAAGCTTTGTGAGGACAGCCGTAAGGGAAGCGTTGCCTTCGTGGGTGACGGCATAAACGATGCTCCCGTGTTAGCTCTTTCCCACGTGGGAATTGCCATGGGCGGAGTGGGCAGCGATGCCGCAATTGAAGCCTCCGACGTGGTTATTATGGACGACCATATTGAAAAATGCGCTCTCGCAGTAAAAATTGCAAAGAAAACGAGGCGCATTGTCCGTGAAAACGTGGTGTTTGCCCTCGGTGTGAAATTCCTTGTTCTCATTCTTGCCGCAGCAGGGCTTACAAATATGTGGGTCGGCGTTTTTGCAGACGTAGGTGTCGCCGTCATTGCCATTCTTAATGCAATGCGAACACTTAAATCATAATTTAACAGTCTTTGACTGCTAAATTATGATAGTGATATCGACAACCTTGTTGTCGGTGATATCCGTCTGAGACGGGTGATATTCATTCCTTCGGAATGAGTGATATATTTGCCTTACGGCAAATGTTTCGGAAGGGCTTCGCCCTTGAATTATATAGAGCGAAGCGGAACAAGCCGTTAGGCTTCCTAAACTTTTGCGAAGCAAAAATATAACTCGGCGTAGCCGAATAAACTCAGCGAAGCACAATATAACTCGCACCATCGGTGCGAATATAACTATCATAATTTGTGAGGAAAAAGCCCTCACAAATTATGATTAGTGCTTGAACATAACTAAATTTTTGTGTATAATTAACTTAAACTTACAATAGGAGTGGTTTTTAATGTCAGATTTACAGACCATCAAATACGAAACAAAACGTAAAAATCTTTTTCTTCGTGTAGCTCTCGGCCATTTTGCCACAAGTAACCGCCACACAAATTATTATATTGATGTAGTTTCGCAGAAGAGCCGTCTTTCCGAAGCAAAGGCAGTTGCAGAGGAGCTCGCATCCTACTACTATGCCGATACAAAGGTTGATACGGTTCTTTGCCTTGACGGCACAGAGGTTATCGGTGCCTGCCTTGCAAACTTCCTTACAAAATCCGACAATATCGTAAATTTCAACAGACACAAGTCAATTTACGTTGTTTCCCCCGAATATACAAACAGCAATCAGATTCTTTTCCGTGATAACATTGTTCCTATGATAAAGGATAAGAACGTTATGATTCTTGCCGTTTCCGTGTCCTCGGGTAAAACCGTTCTTGCGGCTATTGATGCCATAAGATACTACGGCGGTAATGTTACGGGTATTTCCTCAATCTTCTCAACGGAAAAGGAGTGTATCGGCTACCCCGTTCATTCTATCTTTGACCCCAAGGACCTTGACGGCTACGGTGTATGGCGTCCCCACGAGTGTCCCTTCTGCAAGCAGGGAGAAAAGCTCGACGCTCTTATCAACAGCCACGGTTACTCAAAGCTTTGATTCTTATAAAAAATATTCAGCCCCTCCCTTAATGAGAGGGGCTGATTTTTTATGCCGTAATATTATCAGAACTGAGTAATTGTGCCTGCGTCATAGCTGAAGGGAACGAAGCCGTTTGCAAGAGCAGGGCTGTTTTCAGCTAAGGTGAAGTCACGGTTCTGTGCATCCTTAAAGAGGGGATCCTCAAAGAGTGCATTGTTGTAATAGCCTCGGGTCTTCATAATAACGAGAGTTTTTCTTTCGAAGAGGCCCATACCGTCGCCTGAGTAAACATTGCCGCCGTTCTTGTAGTCCCAGTAAAGGTTGCTGTCGTCAATGAACCAGTCTCTTTCGGTTGTAAGAGCGTACATTGTGGCATTGTCCGTTACAAGAATGTTGTTTGTAAGAGTAAGGGAATTGTGCTCCTCATTTCTTGTGATTCTGAATGCACCCTCACCGCCGAAAGCAAAGATGTTGTTTCTTATGATGTTATCCTTGCCGTAGTGCTGATGGAAGGTCTGTGAGGAGCAGTCATAAACAAGGTTGTTTTCAACCAGCATACCGCTTGAGCCCTCGTCGAGGTAAATACCCCAGCCGCCGTAGCCGTAAGCGCCCTCATCACAGCCTACGTTATAGATAATGTTACCTGAAATTACGGTTTCATCCTGAATACCGAGGGTGTAGATACCGCCCATATCGGAAAGCCAGCCGTTACCGATGTTGTAAATAAGGTTATCGCATATTTTGATTTTGTTTGTGGAGTTATCGGAATAGCCCCAGTTCCAGCCTACGGAAACACCTGTGTACCAGCCGTCGTGAATTTCGTTGTTCATAAGCTCGCAGTCGTAAGCGTGGGTAAGAAGAATACCTATAGCATTATTGAAGATTCTTCCGTAGAAGCCGATGTGGCAGTCACGGACGTTGATTCTCTGAGTAGATGCAGGCACTACGAAATCACCGTTAATGAAAATTGCATTTGCACCGATGTTGTTGAAGTAGCAGGTGGTAACGTCACAGTCGGTTGCAGCCTTATCAAACTTAAGAGCCGTGTATGAAATATTTTCAAATCGGCAGTCTGTGAAGTTGATTTCCTTTGATGCCTCAATATTAATTGCCGCAGGAACCTCAAATGCAGCCTGAGGATGTGCCGTGCCGTACTTTATATTCTTATAAAGAGGATGTGTTTCGGGGAAGGGATTGCCCGTGTGTGTTCCGTTTACATAATCCCATCCTGTGTTTATAAAATCAATGCCTTGGAAGCTGATGCCTTCAGCATCCTTAATCTGTAAAAGCTTCTCGTTCACACCTGCATAAAGGACGGTGTTTTCGGCTGTGTCACCCTCCTCGGGGATGTAATAGAGCTTTTCCTCTGTGCGGTCAAGATACCATTCGCCGGGAAGAGAAAGTGCTTCCTTTACGTTTTCGAAGATGTAGTTGTCGTCAACTCTTATTCTCATAGCAGAAGCAATTGTAGTTTCGATTCTGCCGGTTGCCGTATCTACCGAGTAAACGGGAAGATGCTCGTCGCACCAGAAGTGCATAACCTTTACTTCAACGTCCTTTGCGTTTGCGAAATCAAGGACATCACTCTTGTGTGCATAAAAAGCAACGGAATGGGTGAAGAAATCGGGAGCGTGTGAGCCGGCAATTGCCTCATTCTCTGCAGGGTCTGCAACCTTGAGCATACCCTCTTTGGGATAAATTGAACGGGGAAGGCTCTTTTCACCCTTGAAAAGTGCACGGAAATAATCCTTTTCCCCGTTTATTTCAACATCGGCAACAAAAGCCTTTACACCGTTAATCTGAGTTTCAGTAAAGCCTGAAATTTCCTTTGAGCCGGAAAATTTAACCTTTTCTCCGGGATATGAACGGTAAGTAACGTTCTTCTTGTCGGAAGAATCAAAGCTTAATTCCTCTGCAATAACGTATGTGCCCTCTCTGAACCAGATTGTAGCAGCTTCGTCACCGCCGAGAGCCTTCATAAGCTCCTTTGCCTTTGCAATTGTCTTAATGGGAGCCTCAGGAGTACCCTCGTTGCTGTCGTCCCCCTCGGGAGAAACAACAAGGTCATTTTTGCCCATAACGAATTCGCCTTCATTGAATTCTGTCCTGATTTTTTCATCGGTTTCACCGAAAACGGGGGTTACTGCCTCAGCGGGGCAGAAAATAATACCCAGCCACATAAAAAGTGCCGTAAAAAATGCGGTTATCTGTGCCATAAAAATACTCCTTACAATAATTGTAAATATATTTTAATGTATAAGCGGAAAAAAAACAAGGACAATTTTCTTGACAAACGGCAAACCTTCTGTTATATTATGCATAGACACTCTATGTATCGAAACTCTATGTATTAAATTTGTGTAAAAGGAGCGATGAAAATGAACATAAAAAAAGAGCTTACAAAGGGCAGCAGCGCAATGCTTGTGCTGTCGGTTCTCGAAAAGGAAGAATTATACGGCTATATGATAATCAAGCGTATATCCGAAAGAAGCGACAACACCTTCAATTTCAAGGAGGGTACACTTTATCCCATTCTCCATAATTTTGAAGCTAACGGTTACGTAAAATCCTACAC
The DNA here is from genome assembly GCA_045586465.1 of Acutalibacteraceae bacterium. GTDB lineage: Bacteria > Bacillota > Clostridia > Oscillospirales > Acutalibacteraceae > RUG806. Next base: position 9,960 of record JAZNAI010000072.1, read on the forward strand.
CGTGCAAACAGAGGGCAGAGTAAGAAAATACTATAAAATCACCGAAAAGGGACTTAAGACTCTTCGGGATGCAAAGGAAGAATGGACAGCCTACACCGCAGCCGTCAAAAAGGTGATTGATGTAAACCCCGTCTCTGCCAATGCCTGACAGGGGGGTGCAGTTATGAACAGAATAAACAATTTTGTTGATTCTTTTATCCCCAAAAATCTTCCCAAGAAAAAGGCAAAGGTTTTAAAGGAAGAGCTTACCTGCCACCTTCTCGACAAGGCAGACCATTATATGGAAATCGGCTACGAAATGAGCGTCAGTATGGATAAGGCAATTGAAGAATTCGGAACGGATGAAGATATGAAAGGCTATATCCGAAAAGAATTTGAAGAGCTCTACCACGAAAGAACAATATGGGGCATACTTGCAGGTATTTTTATATGGGGACTGAATATTCTGTGTCTCCCTCTTGATTTATGGTCATACTCGGCAGATTTTAACCGTGACCCCGATCCTCTCGGTGCATTTATGAGCCTTCTTATGATTTTTGCGGTTGTGGGACTTATTGTCTTTGCCCGTATTAAAAAATACAGAAAAATGCTTTTCTTTATAGGGCTTTCCAATGCAACCATAGTGGGCTTTCCTCTGATTTGCATATATCCGCAGATGGCAACCTACTCTATGTGGTATAATATGATATACCTTATTGACCGCTTCACACCGTTTCTTATGCATAATACCACGGCTGAAATCATATTGCTTTGGTTTTTTATTATAGGTATGCCGGCAGTTCTTGCACTTTATCCCCTTATAGCTTCCGTGCTGCTTAAATTCGGCAGAATTCACGAGGTAAAAAATCCCCGTAGAAAGAGTATTGCCGTTGCCGCAGTCTGCTTTGCTGTAACGCTTGTCACCTGTATGCTCCAGGAGACGGGGCTTAAATATTCCGACGAATATCCCGTATTCTTCTCACCCTATAATGTTTATATTTCCGAGGAAACCGAGGATGTGTATAACAGAATAAACATAGGTGACACCGTGGAATATGCGGAAGCTGTTATGTGGGAATATGAAATCCAGTCCATAGAAAAATACAGAGGCTTTCAGGATAAGCTGGGAAAGAAGCAGCTTGACCACAAGCTCCGTGAAATGGATTTTGACGGGGACTACAAGGTATATTTCCCTCCCTATTCCTACATAAGGGGAGAGGGCTTTGTGGGAATAAAAGAGGAAAACGGTATTGTTACGGGTGTTGCTGTAGGCAATATCACCGAGGATATGTTCAATGAAAAAAGCCATACCTTCGGCTATTTGAACTCGGGCACGTGGAAAACCTGGGATGACCTGAACCTTGCAAAGGAATTTGTCAGCGGCTTAAAGCCCGGTGATAAAGAAGAGGATATTATTCCCTGCTTCGGTGATGACAGCGGACTCTTGGGTGAGGACATAGGTCTTGTTTACTCTCAGAGAAAATATCTCGAGGACGGAGCTTATAAAACATATTACAGAGTATATTTCTACGGTGAAACCGTGCAAAACCTTGAGGAATTCGAGGCGTATTACCTTGAGCTGTACTTCACAGACGGTATTCTCGAAAAGGGTACTCTCTATACGAAAGAATATACCGATACCGAAATGATTCCCAAAAAGCTTCTGACAATAGGATAACGTATTTTTTTCTGTTTCTGTGAAATAATGTTGACAGCAGGACTTGTTTGTAATACAATGTATTACAGGAGGGGTAATGAAATGACTATATCATTAAGACTATCTGAAGAGGATTCCATTCTCATAAAGGAATATGCAAGTCTCAAACAAATGACGGTATCGGACCTTGTAAGGCAGTCCGTTATGGAAAAAATTGAAAATGAATTTGACCTTCAGTGCTTCAATAAAGCAATGGCTGAACACAAGCAGAACGGAAAAACCTATTCTCTCGGTGAGGTTGAAAAGGAATTAGGTTTATGAAATATAAGGTTAAATTTACGGAAGCTGCACTTAAAGAGCTTAAAAAGCTCGACAAACATACAGCCTCTCTTATTCTCGGATGGATAAGAAAAAACCTTGAGGACTGTGAAAATCCCCGTGTACACGGCAAAGCCCTTTCGGCAAACCACAGCGGAAAATGGCGTTACCGTGTGGGAGATTATAGGATTCTTGCAGAGATTCAGGATGAAGAAATAATTATCCTTATTCTGACTGTGGGACACAGAAGAGATATTTATAAGTCATAGTAACAGAAAACAGGGAATCAGACTGAACAGCTGATTCCCTGTAAATTTTTGCAATATATTCCTGCTGACGGGATATGTTGACAGAAAAGAGTATTCGGGGTATTATAAAATAAACAAATAAAAAACGTGTGAGGGATTGTTATGGGTAAATTATTCGGAAATGCCGAGCCTGTTGTAATGACAGAGCGTCAGAAGCTTGAAAGAAGATATAAAAGCAGTCTTTCGAGCCTTCTTTTAATTACTGTGTTCAGCGGAGTGAATCTTCTGCTGCTTCTTATAAATTCAGACACATATTTTCTTTTTTCTGCATACATTCCCTATCTTTTAGGTGACTATGCAATGTTCTTCTGCGGAAGATATCCTTCGGAGGTTTATGCGGATTATCCCGATATGGAATTTTTCGGCACACCTGTTTTTGCGGTGATAGTTGCAGTTGCCGTTTTGTTTGTTCTCTTTTACCTTGTATGCTACCTTTTCGCAAGGAAGAAAAAGGCTGTGTGGCTTATATTCGCCCTCTCTCTTTTTGTAATTGATACTCTCATTATGTTCGTTGTGGTAGGCTTTTACATTGAAATGATTATGGATATTATTTTCCACGTGTGGGCAATTGTGTCATTGGCTCTGGGAATTTCTGCTTACTTAAAGCTTAAGAAGCTTCCCGAGGAAGAGGAAATTCCTTTTGTTCCCGAAAACGTACCCGTAACCGATGTTATGTGCCCCGAGGACAGCCCCGTGCTTCGTATGGCAGACCCCGACGAAAAGGCAAAAACCTTTGTTGAAGCGGATTACGGTGCTTTTCACATCTCCTTCCAAAGGGCAAAAAGAGTGAATGAGCTTATTGTAAACGGCAGGGTGTATGCAGAGTATGAGGTGCTTTTTGAGTCAGCACACACCCTCGAGGCTGTTGTGGGCGGTCATAAGATAGAAGCCTGTTATGACGGAAAAATTATGACCTTTATATATGTTGACGGCAAAGAGATTGCAAAGAAAAAAAGGCTTATATAAGGCAGACGGTATATATGAAAAAACCTTCTATGATATTATTTGACGTGGGCGGAACACTCTTTCGTGACGGAAAATGTAATTTCCGAGACGGACTTTCTGCTCTGCGAAAAGCGGCTCTCAATCCCGACGTGACGGATGATGACACCTTGGAAAAGCTGTGGGATGAATATACCCGGGAAATAGGCTGGAGCTTTACCTCCCGTGAGGGCGCAACCCTTGATATGTCCCTTTCGGCAGGTATAAAATATGTTACTATGGCTGCAGGACTTAAATTCGATATAGATATTTTTTCTCAGGAAGAAATTTTTGACCGCTTCAATTCAACAAGAGAGCTGATGCCGGGAATAGAGGAGCTGCTTGCTCTTCTTAAGAAGAAAGATATCCGCACCGCTGTTATCAGCAACAATGCTATGAGCGGTGAGGGTCTTTCTCTTGCAATAAAAAGATGGATTCCTTCTTCGGAGTTTGAATTCTGCCTCACGTCTGCAGATATTCTTTTTGCAAAGCCCAATAAGGCGCTCTTTCTTGCGGCGTCAAAATATGCAGGGCTTGACCCCTCTGAGTGCTGGTACTGCGGTGACAGTATGCTTCCCGATATTGTGGGCTCAGGCAATGCCGGAATGTTCCCCGTGCTCATTTTTGAAAAGGCTGACGCACCTGTTACCTGTACGGATGCCTATATGACAATAAACAGCTGGAATGAGCTTACCAAATATATTTCGGAGATGAACTGATATGAAAAAATTCTTATCTGCTTCAATTATGTGTGCAGACCTTCTTAATATGGAAAAATCAATCCGTGACCTTGAAAGGGCAGGGGTTGACTTCTTGCACGTTGACATTATGGACGGAAGCTTTGTGCCCAACATCACACTGGGCTTCGACCTTATAAATGCCCTTAAAAAAATCACGGATATTCCCCTTGATGTGCATATGATGGTGAACGAGCCTTCAAAGTTCATTGATTTAATGAATCTTACTGAAAAAGATATCCTCTGTGTGCATTATGAATCTGAATTGCACATAGCCCGTACCCTTGAAAAAATCAGGAATAAAGGCATAAGGACGGGACTTGCAATAAACCCCGGCACGCCTGCCGAAAATTACAGATATCTTACCGAGCTTCTTGATATGGCACTTGTTATGACCGTAAATCCCGGCTTTGCAGGTCAGAAAATCGTTCCCTTTGCCGAAAGAAAGGTAAGGGACACGAGAGCGCTTTTTGACAGCCTCGGCGGAGAGAATATTCTTATTGAGGTTGACGGCAATATAAGCCCCGAAAACGGTGTTAAAATGTCAAAGGCAGGTGCGGATATCTTTGTTCTCGGCACAAGTGCATTATTCTTAAAGGACAAGGATATGAAGGAAGCCGCAGATTATTTAAGAACAATTCTTTAATCGGAGTGGATTATGTACAGTAACATAAAGGCTGCCGTTATGGGCAGTATAAATATGGATATTATTCTGTCAGCCGACCGTCTCCCCGGGGTAGGAGAAAACGTTCTCGGCAGTACCTACTCATACGCCCACGGCGGAAAGGGTGCTAATCAGGCTATAGGACTCTCCCGCCTTGGTGCGAAGGTTCAGATGATAGGCAAGGTAGGTGCTGATGCCAACGGTGAAAGCCTTATAAAAAACCTTGAGAAAAACAATGTGGATACCTCGGGTGTTGCAACGGACGGCACTTCCACGGGACTTGCCGCAATTCTCATTGACGGGGACGGACGCAACCGCATTATCGTTTATGAAGGTGCAAATTCCGAAATTGACCCGACCCTTGCGGAAAAGAATATTTCCGATGACCTGGGAGTGCTTCTCGTTCAGTTTGAAACAAAGGAAGAGGTTGTGTGTGCTTACGTAAACGAAGCTATAAAAAAAGGCATCACAACTGTTGTTGACTGCGGACCTGCCAAGAGCTTCAACCTTGAAAAAATGCAGGGAATGACAATTCTTTCCCCCAACGAAAACGAAACGGAAGCTCTTTCGGGTGTCTTTCCCTCGGATGAAGCAAGTGCCCTGAAAGCTTCTGAAATTCTCTTCCTGAGAAGCCGTGCAAGGTACATTGTTCTGAAATTAGGCGAAAGAGGCTGTTCCCTTTATGACGGAAAAGAGATAAAATTCTTTGCCCCCTATCCTGCAAAGGTGCTTGATACCACAGCGGCAGGGGATTCATTCACCGCCGCCCTTGCTCTGGAATACGTCCGCACAGGGGATATCGAAAAGGCCTGCGATATGGGAAATAAGGCAGGCTCTGTAGCCGTCAGCCGTGTGGGTGCCGAAAACTCAATGCCCACAGCCCGGGAGCTTATTAAGATGTAAGAAAGGAAAAAAGTATGGTTTTTGAAAAAATAAAAGAAATACTTGAGGAAAATATAGGCGGGGAGATAAATTTATCTCCCGATATGTACCTTATGAGGGACCTGGAACTTGATT
>JAZNAI010000073.1:0-25996 GCA_045586465.1 Acutalibacteraceae bacterium
ACCAGATGGTAGTGCTTGCAAGAGATATTTCCAAGAAGATTGAAGAAGAGCTTGAATATCCCGGTCAGATAAAGGTTCATATCATCAGAGAAAACCGTGTGTTTGACTACGCAAAATAAAACCTTATCTCCCGGAAGAATATCACTTTCGGGAGATTTTTATTGAATCAGAAATTCCGTAAATCGTCGCTTTATATTCCGAGTGGCTGTGATGTAAATTTTACATTGTAGGGGCTGGCGTCCCGACAATAAAACGGCAGATATACTGCCTTGCGGTGTGCTGTTTTTGAGATTTTAAATATCATTTAATCATAGAAAGAAAAAACTTATGAGAATATTATTTGTCGGGGACGTTGTAGCTCCCCCCGGGTGTGAGCACTTAAGAAGGGTGCTGCCCGATTTCAAAAAAGAGCAGAATATTGATTTCTGCATTGTTAACGGAGAAAATTCTGCGCAGGGTAACGGAATTCTTCCCGGCTCCTGCGATTATATACTTGACTCGGGTGCAGACCTTATCACCACGGGCAACCACGCATTAAAGCGAGTAGAAATCGAAAAATATTTTGAAAACGAAAATATTCCCCTTATAAGACCCGCTAATTTCCACCGTACCGCTCCCGGAAGAGGATATTATATCCTCGAAAAAATGGGTAAGCGCTTAGGTGTCATAAACCTTATGGGCAGAGTCTATACGGATACTGTCGAAAATCCCTTTGACGAGGCAGAGCGCATCATAGCTGAAATGAAGGCTCAAGGCGTAAAAAATATCCTTGCGGATTTTCACGCAGAGGCTACCTCCGAAAAGAAAGTTATGGGATATTTTCTTGACGGTAAGGTAAGTGCGGTGCTGGGCACTCACACCCACGTGCAGACCGCAGACGCCTGCATTCTCCCCCGGGGCACGGCTTATATCACGGATACGGGTATGACGGGTGTTATTGACTCCGTTTTAGGTGTTGAAATCTCCTGTGCCTCCCGTAAGGTCATCACGGGACTTCCCGTGCATTTTAAAAATCCCGAGGGCCCCTGCAAAATGGATTGTGCAGTGGTTGAAACCGATAATTCAACAGGAAGGGCTGTTTCAATTGAAAGCTTCAGTATCAGGTAAAAAAATAACAGCGCTGCTTCTTCTTGCCGTTATGCTGTTCACCCTTTTCGGGTGTGCGGATTCCGGTGAGGAGCAGACCACCGTACCCGAGGAGGAGACGATGCCCGTTATCCCCGGCGGAAGCCTCAGCGTGCCGTATATAGCCTCCGATTCCCTTAATCCCTATTTTGCGGAAACTCTTCATAATTGCTCTCTTACCACCCTTTTGTACCGCAGTCTTTATACTCTTGATACCGCATTTGTGCCCGTAAAGGACATTGCCGTGACGGAAAGCCTTTCGGGAAAGCTTCTCAGGGTTTTTATTAATCCCGATCTTGTTTTCTCCGACGGCTCTCCCGTGACTGCTGAGGATGTCCGGTATTCCTTTGACTGCGCAAAGGTGTCCCTCAGATACCGTACCGCACTTTCGGAAATCACCTCCTGCACGGCAGAGGACGATAAAACCGTGGTGTTTGAGCTTTCCCGTGCGGATTCTCAGGTGATGAATCTTCTTACCTTTCCTATAGTAAAAAACGGTACGGCAGACAGTAAGAATTCTTATCCCACGGGTAACGGCTTCTATCAGTTCAGCGAGGACGGAATCCGCCTTACCTTAAAGGCTAATCTTCGTTATTCCGGCACCCTTCCCGAAATCGGCACCGTAAGACTTACGGACGTAAGCCGTAACACCAACCCTGCTAACCTTGTTGCAACAAACGAGCTTGATTTTTATTATTCCGACCTTTCGGACTCCGACGTGTCGGGGGTAAACTGCTCCTCAACGGGGGTATATCTCAATAACCTTGTCTTTATGGGCATAAACCACTATAACGTAAACCTTGTGCTCGCCTCATTCCGTCAGGCGCTGTCCTTTGCAATAGACCGCCAGACCATTGCCGAAAGTGCCTTTATGGGCTATGCAAGGGGAGCCGCAGTGCCCTTCAATACCTCCTGGCAGGAATATACGTCATCGCTTTCCGCCTCCTCGGTCTCCCTTTCGGCAGACGGAGAAAAAACTCAGGAGCTGCTGTCTCAGTACGGCTTCGGTGAGGGCGGACAGCCTCTTGACCTGACACTTCTGTGTAACGAAGGCAATGCCTTTATAAGAAATGCGGCAAATGAAATTGCTTCTTCTCTTAAAGCCTATAACGTAAATATCACAATCCGTCTTATGAACTCCGAGGACCTCAGAAAGGCTGTTCAGGAGGGTCTTTACGACCTTTATATTGCAGAAATAAAAATCCCTGCAAATATGGATCTGACGGAATTTTTCAGCTACGGCGGAAATGCCGCCTACGGTATTGATTTCAGCTACCTTACCTGCCACGAGGCATATTCCCGTTACAGAAGCGGTGAAATCACCCTTGACGATTTTATTGCTGTTTTCAATAAGGAAATGCCCTTTATACCCCTTGCCTACAGAAACGGCAGATTCCTTTATACAAGGGACGTTATTTCCGAGCTTTACTGCGCCGAAAACTTCTTTTTTACGGATATAAACAATCTTAAATTTACGGGGAGATAAGCTATGATTTTTCCGAAGCCGAAAAAGCTCATTGCAGAAAAATATTTTTCATTTTCGAAGGAAATAAAAGTAAGCCTTAAGTCCTGCGACGGACTGTCTTCCGAGCCCGTCACCACCGTTTTCGGGGAAGCACGGGAGTCGGGAAATCTTGAAATTTCCGTGCTTTGCGATAAATCCCTCGGTGAAATTTCCGAGGAAGCCTATAGAATGCTTCTGTCCGAAAAAGACGGTGTGCTTTTCGTTTCTCTTCACAGCGCAACGGAAAGAGGACTTATAAGGGGTCTTTTTGCCCTTAAGAGAATGACCCTTAAAAATGAATTTCCCGTCGGAGAAATTACGGATTATCCCTCCTTTGCCGTCAGAGGCTACATTGAGGGCTTTTACGGTAAGCCCTGGAAAAGCGGTGAGCGTCCCGAAATGCTCCGTCTTATGGCACTTTTCGGAGAAAACACACATTATTACGCTCCCAAGGATGACCCCTATCACAGAAGCAAATGGCGTGAGCCTTACCCCGAAAGGGAGGCTTCGCAATTGAAGTCACTTGTTGATGAGGCAGGGAAGCTTTTCGTTGATTTTTATTACTGCATAGCTCCGGGACTCAGTATGAAATACTGTGATGAAGGGGAATTTGAGGCGCTTAAAAGCAAAACCCGTCAGCTTTATACCCTCGGCATCAGCCGCTTCGGTCTTCTGCTTGACGATATCCCCTCGGATTTGTTCTATTCTGAGGATAAAGTAAAATACGGCAATGCTGTCAATGCCCACGTGGAGCTTGTGGGAAAATACCGTGAATTCTTAAAAACTCTTTCTCCCGAGTGCCGTCTTACGGTCTGCCCCACCTCCTACAGAGGAAAGGGCACGGAGCCTGAGCTTGTGGATTTTGCATCTGCTGTCCCCTCAGACGTTGACGTTTTCTTTACGGGAAGTGACATCTGCAGTAAGGAGATAACCCTTCCCGAGGCTGAGGTGTTTATTGAAAATAATCTCCACAAGCCTCTTTACTGGGACAATTACCCCGTAAACGATGCCGAAATGTTTATGGAAATGCACTTAGGTCCCGTTATCGGCAGAGACCCTGAGCTTTATAAGGGAAGCGCAGGTCTTATCTCAAACTGTATGGAATACTTTAACTGCAACAAATTCCCCCTTATAACAATTGCCTCATATCTGTGGAACAGTGAGGCTTACGACCCTGAGGAGAGCTTCGGTGAAGCCGTGAGCTTCCTTCTCCCCGAGGATGAAAGGGAAGCCTTTGTGCTTCTTTCAGACCATTGCAGGACCGCTTGTCTTCACGATGAAAATTCAAGGATTATGGGTGAATATCTCTCCCGTGCTTCCGTTGAATTTCAGACGGGCAACAGGGAAGAGGCAATAAAAACCGTAACGGAATATGCCGAAAAAGCAGTAAATGCTTATAATGTTCTTATGAAAAACAGCGAAAAGCCATTGTATAAGGAGCTTTCACGCTGGATAAAAAAATTCGGTCTTATGTGCGAAATTATGGAGCTGTCCCTTAAGTATCTTAAGGGGGCAGACGTAAGGGAAGAGCTTGAAGAGAGGATGTATAGCTATAACGAATCGGCTACGGTGCTCACATCCTTCTGCTTCAGAGAATATATAGAGGGTGTACTCGGCAATGATTAAGGATAAATATTTTTATAAGACATTTTTCAGTCTTTTTTTTGTTGTTGCGTTGCAGAACATCATTGTTTTCAGCGTAAATCTTGCCGACAGCATAATGCTCGGCACCTACAGCGAGACTGCAATGAGCGGTGTTTCACTTGCTAATCAGATTCAGTTCCTTTTGCAGATGTTTGTAAACGGAGCTGCTAACGGACTTGTTGTAATTGCCTCTCAGTACTGGGGCAAAAAGCACTTAGAGCCCATAAAGAAGGTATTTTCCGCCGCATTCCTCATAGGTGCCGCTATGTCTGCCGTGCTGACGCTGGCTGTGCTTATATCCCCCGAGGGTATTCTCGGTATTCTTTCCGACGAAACGGAAATTGTCCTTATGGGTGCCGAATATATTAAAATTATGGCATTTTCCTACATAATTTTTGCCGTAACTCAGATTTTAATTGCCCTTATGCGAAGTGTTGAAGCGGTAAAAATCGGCTTCTATACCTCGGTGCTTGCCCTTATTTTTAACGTAAGTCTTAATTACTGCCTGATTTTCGGCAGACTCGGCTTCCCCGAAATGGGTGTTAAGGGTGCCGCAATTGCAACCCTTATTTCCCGTGTGGCTGAGCTTGTTGCCTCTCTTATTTACGTATTCCTTGTTGACAAGCGTCTGAGACTTAAAATCAAGGATATTTTCTCTCTGGAAAAGGCATATTTCAGAGACTACATAAAGGCAGGGCTTCCTCTTATAGGCTCGGGCGGATCCTGGGGAGTTGCCATGACCGTGCAGACTGCCATTATAGGCCGTCTCGGTGCCGCCTGCATCGGTGCCAATGCCGTTACCGCTCCCGTTTTTCAGGTGGTGTCGGTGCTTTACACCTCCTCTTCCAATGCTTCAAGCGTGCTTATCGGCAAAACTGTCGGTGAAAACGATATTCCGAGAGTAAAAAAATATGCAAAAAAATTGCAGATTCTTTACATTGTCATAGGTGCGGTGTCCTGCGCTCTTCTTCTGCTTTTAAGGGATGCCATAATCTCCGTTTATGACGTTACTCCCGAAACGGCTGCCCTTGCCGCCACATTTATCAACATTCTTGCCGTAACCGTTATAGGCTCCTCCTATGAGGCGCCTGCCCTTTGCGGTATAGTCTCAGGCGGCGGCGACACAAAATTCGTATTCAAAAATGACATAATTTTTATGTGGTGTATGGTATTGCCCCTTTCATTTCTGTCTGCCTTTGTCTTTAAGTGGCCCGTCCCCGTGACATTTTTTATCTTAAAATCCGATCAGCTGACAAAATGCCTCGTGGCGGTTGTTAAGGTTAACCGCTATAAGTGGATTCGTACCCTTACACGATAAAGTATAGTTTGTATATTATTAACTGTTACGATATGTAGGGGACGACGCCCTCGGCGTCCCGCGGGTAGGCAATGAATTTACAGAAGTTATAACTCTCGGAGGCACATTTCAATCTGCCACGGGAATTAATGCAAAATTCATCATTTCATCAAGGCGGGACGCCGAGGGCGTCGTCCCCTACAATGATGAATTATAATTTATAAAGGAGATTGGTTTGTATGACACCTTGGTCAATTCTTCTCGCTGTTCTTTTTGCAGGCTTTGCCGTGTCCTACGGCTGGGGAATCCGCGGATTTGTCATAGGCGGAGAAAAGGGTGCGCTTCTGCCCGGTGCCCTTATGGGTATTGCCGTTGCATTCTTCTCTATGGGTGAGCAGGGCAAGGATTTCTGGATGTATTTTGCCGCCGTAGGTGCCCTTACAATGTTCTACGGCGGAACGGAAACCTATGCCCAGACCATGTCCTTTCTTCTTTCCCGTGACAAGGAGGGCCCCTATTATAACCGCCTGAAAACGGGTGTTGCCGGCATATTCTTAAAGGGCGGACTGTGGTTTTCCATACCCGGCTTCGTGCTTTCTCTCTTGCCCTCAGCCCTTACGGGTGCGTATAAAATATGGGAGGTCTGCCTTCTTTTTGCCGCCTTTCCCGTTGTATCCTTTATAGGCACTAAAATCTTCAACACGCCCTACGACAAGGCGAAGGGAATTCACCCGAAGATATATTTCTCCCTTGACCGCCGTGAGGAGTGGGGAAGCAACGTTATGATAATTCTCGTGCTGACGGTATTTTCCCTTGTGAAAGGGGATTTTTATGCCCTCGGCGCAGGTCTTTGGGGCTTTATTACGGGCGGCTTGGGCTTTCTTATAGGTCTTGTGCTTTACGACATTGAAAGACGTCACGGAGATAAAATTTTCGGAAAACGCCTTCATAAAAAGGGCTACATTGACGGCTGGAAAATTATGGAGCACGCCTTCGGTGCCTTCGCAGGCGGCGGACTTATGCTGTATTTTGCCCTTGTATCACCGCATTTTATAAGGATTTTAAGGGATGTCAGCCTTACTTCGCTTCCCCTTGTGAACGACAAATATCTCTGTGCCGCTGTCTGCCTTGTGCTTATGTGCTTCACCGCCCTGCAGTACCCCTTGACGGAGTATCTTGAAAAAAAGGGAAAACGCATTGATATCGGCATTATTGAACAGATTGAAAGACCTCTGTGGTCTGCGGTGCCCCTTATTTTTATTTTCCTCGGCTCACCCTCGGCTGCCGCCTTCGGTACCTTCGGAACACTTGCCTTTGCCCTTTGCGAAAAGTGCTCAGTTGAATGGTACGAGCGCTCGGAATATAAAAAAATTCTGCGCTTCCCCTTTAAGCTTATGTGGCTTGTTCTGCCTATGTGGTTCTTTTTCAACATAATGAAAATCAGCCTTTTTGATACGATGCTTCTTTATACCCTCGGCTATACGGGAGCCTGTGCTCTCTACTCCTTCGGCCCCGACAGAATAAAGGCTTACGTTAAAAAAGAGGCGGATTTCAGCCGTGCTTTCGGCTCGGGTGTCACCGTTACGGGGCATCTTATCCTGCAGAGTGCAATTTTAATTTATTTATCGTTAATTATTGATTGACTAAGATAAAATAATTTGATACAATTACTCTATGCGGTGATTTTCCGCAATGTCAGTTCGCAACCATCCTGACAATAAACAAAACTAAGGACGTGTAAAAATGAATAAGAAAACCCTGTTTTACGTAAAGGCGGCATTAATCGGTGCCCTCTATACGGTGTTGACCCTTTTAAGTGCCTTTTTCGGGCTTGCCTACGGCGGAGTGCAGTTCCGTTTTTCAGAGGCTCTCACAATTCTTCCGCTGTTTTCCGCATCTGCGGTGCCGGGTCTTACGGTCGGGTGTATCGTTGCGAATATTTTCAGCTCCGTAACCCCTCTTGATACTGTTGTTGGCTCTCTTGCAACCCTTTTTGCGGCACTTCTTACAAGGAAATTAAGACATATAAGGGTGAAGAATTTTCCCCTTCTCTCCTTTCTTTGTCCCGTTATCTTCAATGCCGTTTTTGTGGGAGCGGAGATTGCCTTCGTTTCGGGAGAAAAAGCATTTTTACCCGTATTTTTTACGAATATGCTGACAGTGGGGCTCGGTGAAGCGGCAGTAGTTTTCACTCTGGGCACACTCATTTATAAATTTTTCGGCAAAAATGACCGTATAAGGGCACTTTTGTCCTGATTGCGGTTTTTTGAGGCGGCACACCGCCTTTATATTACACGGCACACCGTGAAAGAAGGTTAATTATGAAGAAAATACTGATTGCTGACGACGAGGAGCTTATAAGACGTCTTGTAAGCGATTTCCTTGTCCAGGAGGGCTATGAGCCCTTAGTTGCGGTTGACGGGGACGAGGCTCTTGCCATTTTCGAGGAAACCCCCGATATCGCCCTTATGATTCTTGACATTATGATGCCCGGCACAGACGGTTGGGAGGTATGCAGAAAGGTACGTGAGGTCTCACAGCTTCCCATTATTATGCTTTCTGCAAGAAGCACCGAGTTTGACCAGCTTACCGCCTTTGATGCAGGTGCGGACGATTACGTTACAAAGCCCTGCAGTCCCTCTGTTCTTATGAAGCGTGTTGCGGCACTGCTGCGAAGAGGCACAGGTTCCTCAGAGGAAACGAGCGTAATGGCAATTGACGAATTAAAGCTTGATTCCACCGCACACGAGGTATGGCTTGACGGACACAGCATCAGCCTTACTCTTAAGGAATACAGCATTCTGCAGAAGCTTCTTGCCGTTCCGGGACGTGTTTTTACCCGTGAACAGCTTCTTGACGATATATGGGGCTTCGATTTTGACGGTGACGTGCGTACTGTTGACTCCCACGTTGCCCGTCTTCGCACAAAGCTCGGCGAATGGGGTGCACAGCACATAAGGACCATTTACGGTGCAGGCTACAAGCTTGAGGTGACCAAGGATGCGTAAAAAGAATAACGCCTCGAAAAAAGTAAAGACTGTAAAAAGACAAAAAACAATCACGGCGAGGCTCATGAGCAGCATCGCTTTGATTTTTTTTATTGCGGTAAGCGTAATTACGCTTGCCTATAACGCCCTGCCCGAATGGGTGTATTACCTGAATCCTGCAACCCGTCTTTATTTTGCGGCGGATGAAATAACAAATGCCTACGGTACGCAATTGTTTACGGATACCTTAAGGGACATTGAAAAGGGCTACGACTCAAATATAGAAATCTATACTGCGGATGACCGCTTTATTTATTCTACTCTTGACCCCGATAAGGGGAGCCTTCCTGTTATTATTTCTGCCGCCGACACGGTAGATTCAAAATATAAGCTTGCTTATAAGACCTCTCAGGGTGCGGTTGCTGCAGGGGACAGAGGCTTTCTTATCAAGACCTATGACGGCGGTAATATTGATGTTGACTTCCTTGTATGTTATTTCCACCTTCCCGCAGGTGAACGCATTGAGGTATGTATGCAGGTAAGTCAGGTTATTTCCACCACAAAAATTGACTTTATCATTGCCTTCGGCTTCTTTATGTCCTCGCTTTCCATAGGCTTTGCAATTCTCATTTTCTACTTAAGACGTTTTTCCAAGCCTATTGACAATATGTGTGAAATCACGGGACGAATGGCAAAGCTCGATTTCTCGAAAAAATGCCCTCCCACAAAGCTTATTGAAATGACACAGCTGTCCCAAAGTATAAATACCCTTTCCGATGCCCTTGACGGGGCACTTACTGACCTTAACGAGAAAAACGCAAAGCTTCTTAAGGACATTGAAAACGAAAGAACCATAGACAATCTCCGTCAGACCTTTATTTCGGGTATTTCCCACGAATTAAAGACTCCCATTGCCATTATTCAGGGCTATGCCGAGGGTGCAAAAATGTTCTATGAGGCAGGCAACGGCAAGGCTGCATCCGAATACTGCGACGTAATTTCCGAGGAGACCGTGCGTATGAACAATATGATTATGCGCCTTCTTGAAATAACCAAGTATTCCTCGGGTGCCTGTGAGCCCGTCCGTGAAAATTTCTGTATACGTGATATGGTGAGGGATTGGTACGAGAAAAATTCCGCCCTTTTTGAAGAAAAGGGAATCACCGCCGTAAATGAAATTGACCCTGCTTTTACGGGAAACGGTGACAGCATAATTCTCTATTCAGTTATCAATAACTATCTCTCCAATGCCGTATCCCATACGGACGGTGACAGAAAAATTATCTGCCGTGCCGAGGACTGCGGTGAAAATTACCGTGTTTACGTATTTAATACAGGTGAGCATATAGAGGAAAAGCATATCGACAAAATATGGGATTCCTTCTACCGTGCAGATAAGGCTCTTTCCCGTTCTCAGGGACGCTTCGGACTGGGTCTTGCAATTGTGGCGTCGATTCAGAAGCTTCACAATCAGCGGTACGGTGTTCAGAATGTGCCCGGCGGTGTGGAATTCTGGTTCGACATCGAAAAAGCAGAATAACTCATCAGACCGACTTCATCCGGAGTCGGTTTTTTATTTTTTTCAAACTGTATAAAATTTTATAAAAAATTTTGGTAAATCTGCACCCCGGTCTTTTATATATATTATATTGAAATATTTTAGGAGAAATGGTAAAATGATTACAACTATAGGTATATAGAAATTTTCTTTGGTTAAGGAGATGTGAGAAAATGACTAAGTTAAAGAAATCACTCAGCGTGCTTCTTTCTTTAGTAATGCTCTTCACAACATTATGCTTCTTTGTGCTCCCCGAAACGGGCATAAAGGCAAACGCAGCCGCAGGTGAAGCTGTATCTGTTACAGGCACTGAAAGTGCAAGTTATAACAGGGTCGATGACGTTATCATCACCGTCCCCGAAACAATTTATATGACCCCCTCGGCGGATAAAACCACCACGGGTCAGTATTACGTTAACAACACCATTAAAGACGGTGCTGTTACGCTTGATTCTGAAAGAGCTGCTGATTCAGGTAAGCTCAGCATTTATGCTCCCGGTGCCACAAGCGCAACCTTCCAGGTTGTTGATGCAAAGACCGGCAAAACCGTAGGTGAGCCTAAGGTTACGGGTGAGGGCACAGCCATTGCTTTTTCAAACGGTTACGCTTCAAAGACCGATATTAAGCTTGAAAGCATAGCAACCGGTCTTGCTGCAGGTGATACCGCTACAATTCAGTGGAATATCACTCTTACCTATGCGGATAAGACTGTTACCTACCGTGCATTCTCAACACTTTATGCACCTTACTATCAGCCCGTCGGTGCTGCAACGGAAGCAATGAGTTCATCTGGTTTATATCAGGCTTGGGCCGGCTCCATTTTATGGGTATCAGGTATACATAGTGTTGGGGATGTCAGCAGTTCATATCCGTTTAATGGTGGTGAGTATAAAGGAAAGTATTATCCCTCATCTTCTGCTTTCTTGCCTATGTTAGGTGTTTTAACTGAACCTGATAGTAATACACGCCCTCGAAATAAATGGATATCTTCATCTGCAAGTGCACCTGATGCAACTGTAAGCTATGTTGAAAGTAGTGAAAGTAATTATCATAGACTTGCAACCGCAGTCAGTCCTGTTGCGAAGCTTACGGTTGATTCGAGTCGTTATGGTAATTTTAATCAGATTCCCAATTTTTTAGTCGGATTTATGGCGACAGACAGAGAAAATGCAGATGCTGGTTATTGGTTTGTTTCTGACCATACGGGAAAAGGCGGAAGTATGGAAAATGATACAAATGGCGGAAGTAGTAATTACTCAGGACGATATAATGAAGCGACCGGCACAAAAATTGATTCAAGTAATGATGATAAATCAATTGGAATAAAATATAATGGAACGTGGGACAAGAGTGTTGTTTCCGGAACTGTTCAATTGAAATCTGCACTATATTCAAGAGATACTGATGGTGGCGCTATCACAAAAACTGCTTGGGGTATAAACTATATTCAGATTGATGTTGCAACAGTCAACAAAACAGCTCTTCGTAACCTTGTTCTTCAGGCAACAAGTATTAACAGAGCAAATTATGTAAACACATTTGACCATTTTAATATTGATATTGCTTATGCTGCTTACGTGCTCGGTAACCCTGCCGCAACAGCAGATCAGGTTACAGAAGCTATAAACAGACTCAAAGCTTCAACAAACGGCGGTAAACACCCTGTTGTTGCAGATTGGACAAATTGCCCCGGTCTTCAGATAAATGTTTATGCAAGAAGCAATTACGATTCGAACGACAACACAGAAGTAGAGCGTAAGACTGTAGTTATCGGTACAAATACCGTTTACAGCTATAAGCCCGATTTTACTTTCAAAGAAAACGAAAGACCGGGTTATACCTTCGTAGGCTGGAATGCAGACAGAAATGCGACAACAGGCAGCATTCCTGCAGATATCAGTCTCTATGACGACGATAAGAGTGTATATGCTATCTGGGCAATTAAGCAGTACACAATGACCTTCAATACAAACGGCGGTACTGCTATTGCTCCCATTACTAAGGATTACAATACTCAGATTTCCGCACCTGCTAACCCCACTAAGGAAGGTCACACCTTCGTAAAGTGGAACATCTCCTTCCCCCATACTCTCACAGAAAACATTACCGCAACGGCTGAATGGAGTGTAAATAAGTACTCAATCAGCTTTAATTCAGACGGCGGAACATCGGTCGGTGCTATTACTCAGGACTTCGGAACTGCAATTACAGCTCCTGCTGATCCCACAAAGACAGGCTATACCTTTGGCGGATGGAATCCTGCTCTTCCCGGAACAATGCCTGCAAATAACCTCTCCGTAAAAGCAATATGGACTCCTACTCAGTACACAATTACCTACGACCTTAATGATGAAGCTACAGGTGTTAAGGATGCTGTATTAGTTAACGAAGTAGGCTCTTACACAATTGAGGATGAAATAATTCTTCCCTCAGCATCAAGCACAAATTACGACTTCCTTGGTTGGGACGTAATTTCTGTTGAAAACGGTAACTGGACAAAAACGCACTATGACGCAGGTGAAAAGCTCAGCGGTGTTTACGGTAATGTGAAGCTTCAGGCTAAGTGGGGCATCAAGCAGTTTACCGTTACCTGGAAAAACTGGGACGGTACTGTTCTTGAAACCGATACGGTAAGCTACGGTGCAATCCCCGCTTACAACCAGTCAAGCTTCCCCACAAGAGCAAAGGATGCACAGTATACCTACACCTTCGACGATTGGGATAATGACACAAAGCTTCCCGTAACCGGAGATATTGTTTTTACAGCTCAGTATACAAGCACTATTAATTCTTACACCGTCAGATGGCTTAATTATGACGATAGCCTGATTTTTGAAGAAACATACGAATACGGTGAAATTCCCGTGTTTGACAGGGCTGACCCCGTAAGAACAGACTCAACGGGTATGTATACCTACACCTTCACGGGCTGGTCTCCCAAAATCGATGTTGTCACGGGTAACGCAACCTATACCGCACAGTATACAAGTGAAATCAATACCTACAAAATAACCTTCACCTATAGGGATGCAAACGGTACTGACAAGACTGTCCCTTTAGACAGCGTTGAGTTCGGTACTCCCTTTAACGAAATTGTTCCCAAGGACTGTGTTGAATATTATTATCTTGAAGCCGAGAAAGATGGCTTTAACCACAGCCACTATAAGGGAGTATGGAACAAAGAGGTTACTGTAATTACAGAACCTGCCGACTTTGTTTTAACCTATACTAAGGAAGAAAACGTAATAATGTATCTTGCACCGGATAATGCTCCTGCAACCTGCGAAGTGCCCGGTCTTGATTCAAGAGTATGTTATGACTGCGGATTTAAGCATAGTGAAAAAATTGATGCTCTGCCGCATATCTGGAAAGACAAGGGCAACTCCGCAACCTGCCTTGAGCCCGGTAAGATAATACAGCAGTGCTCACGCTGTCAGCAAACTCAGGAGATTGATTCTTCCGCAAAGGGTCACATCTTTACAACAACCACTGCTGCAGTAGCGGCTACCTGTATAACAGACGGCTCACACGCTTATAAGTCCTGCGGAAACTGCGGACTTTTATTTGCAGAGGACGAAGAAGCTATGTCCGTAAACGGTCAGGATGACGTAACAGCCTTTAAGATTGAGGCTCAGGGACACAGTTTCGAACCTACTGTTGATGCTGTTTCTGCGGACTGTACAACTGACGGTCACGAGGCATACAAGAAATGCTCGGTATGTAAGCTTTTCTTCGCTGAAAATGCTGGCATCAAGGCAGAAGGCGGAGCTGCAAATCCTTCAGTATTCACAATCACAAAGCTCGGCCACGATTACGAGGCTGTTGTAACAGAGCCCACCTGTACCGAAAAGGGCTTTACAACACATACCTGCTCCCGCTGTAAAGATAAATATACCGATAGCACGGTTGCAGCAACGGGACACAAGCCCGGTGAGCCCGTAATTGAAGACAGAAGCGAGAATGTAACATGTGAAAATCCCGGTTCTTATAACCTTGTTACATACTGTTCTGTATGTAACACAAAGCTCAATTCCGAGCCTAAGGAGGATAAAGTTCCTCACGACTACGTAAGCTATGCGGTTACTGAAAATACGGCTTCCGAGTTATGTGTAGCAGTAAAGACCTGCTATTCATACGGTGTTTACTATAAGACCTGCTCAATGTGCGGACGTTCTGCAAAAGATGACGATAAGGTCGCAGAAAAGACATTTGAAGATATTACAGGCGGAAAGCTTGAACATACACCTGCTACAGTAGCAGTTATTGAAAACAAGACAACTGCAACCTGTACCGTAAATGCAGAATGGGATGAGGTAAAGTATTGTACAGCTCCCGGCTGCGGTGCCGAAACCGAAAGAACCCATCAGATCGGCTCCGTTGACCTTACAAAACACGGCACCCATACAAGAACAACAAGCGAAATCAACGTTATTCCCGGTACCTGTAATTCGGTACGTTCCTGGACTGAGGTTGTAACCTGCGACGGCTGTCATAATGAAATCAGCAGAACACCTAAAACCGGTAACAAGAACGCTCTTAATCACGTAGCTTCAGCAGTAAAAGAGGGTACTCCCTATGTCAAAACTCCCGGTACGTGTATTTCAGAAACTGTATGGGCCGTTGATACCGACTGTACGGCTTGTAACACAAAGAAGATAAAGACAAGAACCTACAAGGGTGACAAGGATCCCGATAACCACGCAAGTGAACCTGTGCTTACAGAAGAAAATAAAGTAGCTGCAACCTGCGTAAATGGAGGCTCATATCAGGCTGTGGCAACCTGTCCCGACTGTAATAAGGAGCTCAGCCGTGAGAATAAGACAACTCCCGTTGTTCCCGAAAATCACGTGGCAGCAACCTATATTAAGAATGAAAAAGTTGTTGCAGGTACATGTACTGCAGAAAAGACCTGGGACGAGGTAACCTATTGCTCCGACTGTAACAAGCCTGTAGGCGAGGCAGTTCATAAGACGGGCGAAAAGGATCCCGAAAACCACTCAGGCATAACAGAGCTTCAAGGCTTTAAGGAAGCTACCTGCGGTGAGGCAGGCTACACGGGTGACCTTTACAGAACCTGCTGTGAAGTGCTTGTGGAAAAGGGTGAAATTATCCCCATGCTCACTGAGCATACCCCCGGCGAAGCAGTAAAGGAAAATGAAATTCCCGCAACAGAAACCACCGACGGCGAATTTGACAGCGTTGTTTACTGTTCAGTCTGCGGAACTGAGCTTTCAAGAGAGCACGTTATCCATAAGATTGAAAGAACAATCAAGTTTGTTCTTAAGGATAAAGTGGTTGAAGTGAAGGCATTCAGCGGCGACACGGTTAAGGCTCCCGCTACTCCCGAGGTACAGACAGAGGACGGCTTCTGGCACTACTTTATAGGCTGGGATAAGAAGATCAAGCCTGTTACGGGTGACGCTACCTACACTGCAATTTACACAGAGCCCTGCGACTACTCAGAGCTTGAAAGACTTGAAGCACAGCTTAAGGAAATCATTGCAGACGGCTCCGTAGATGACGAGACGCTCGAAGCAAATAAAGAGGAAATTGAAGCTGTTCTTGCCGAAATCAAGAAAATTTATATGGACAGAAACTACCGTGACGTATCCGAACAGAACGAAATTACGGAAGTAACCGATAAGGTCGAAGCTATTATTCAGGTAATCTGTCCCGACCTCGGCTCAACACTCGTTATTGAAGGCTCCGTTGTTCAGTACACAGGTCAGATACTTGCTCTCAGAGCAGTAAAGATGCCCTCAGGTACTGAGGTTTTCGATGCATACTGGACCTCTTCCGATGAAAGCATCGTATTCTTCGCAAACGGCAAGCTTTATGCTGTGGGCACCGGTACCGTTACAATTACGGCACAGCGAGGCACTCTCACCGATACCGCTACAATAACAATTGTTGCAGGCGGTAACACAAGAGGTATCAATTTCACCTCTGTTGATAATGCAAGCTTCATTATTGAGGATGCTTATCAGACAAAAGACGGTTCAATAGTTTTCTGGTCAGACGATCAGCCTATCCGCTTCAGAGTTCACGCAAATGCAGGCTTCCTTTATGAGAAGTATTACGTTTACATTAACGGTGAAGCTGCTGAAACAGATATGGACGGCTATTACACCATCCCTGCAAACTCCGGTGACGTGAGAATTACCATTGCAGGTGAAATGATTGATACGGGTGCAGGCGAAGGCCCCGTTGTTACAAAGTGGTCATTCTGGGATTGGCTTCTCAGCTTCTTTAAGAAGATAGGCGATTTCTTCAGAGGACTTTTCAGCTAAATAAAGCTTAACATCTGTCTGCAGGGCATAGCCGCTCTGCAGACATTTTTTTTGTTCTCTTTGCATAAATTATGATTTAATATTTTGTCAGTATATATTATTTATAATTATTATTTAATTATTGAAAATATTAGTTTTATATGATACAATGACTATAAGTATTATTGTCTTTAAATCCAAGAAATGTTAGGAGACGAACACTATGCGTACATTCAAAAAAGCTTTAAGCATTTTCCTTTGCTTTGTAATGCTTTTTACAACATTCTGCTTCTTCCCCCTTACGGGCCTTGACGTGAAAGCAGATGCTGCAATCGTTGCAGGTGAAGGTAACAGAACTGCTTTTTATGCTCCCGAGGTTATTTATCTTTATCCCAACGTAACCTCGTGGAAGGAGAAAACTGTTACTCCCTTCCAGTACTATGTCGGAAATACTGTAGATACCTCAGATATCTACGCTGTTCCCGAGGCTTCTGCCGTGACATCAGAGAAGGGTGTGCTTTATTTTGCATCTGAAGAGGGAATGAACAGCCCGGAGCTTTCATACACCTTCAAGACAAAGTCAGGTGACATTATTGATGGCGGCAGTGTTACCTTTAATATGACGGCTAAGGACGGCTATTATGAAATTGCCGTTACAGAGGGTAAGTCTCCCGAGCTCGGTGCTGAGGTAAACGGCTGCTTCCTTCAATGGAAGATGCAGTACGTTACGGACGAGGGCGAGCATAAGGCTGCTTTTGCGGTTTCTTACGTGTATAAGCCCTACGTTATGTCCTACGGTGCCGTTGCAAGAGCAGTAAATGACCATAATTCCTGTAATGTTGCCAATGAAAATATCACCTGGGTATCAGGTGTTCACTCCATTGATACGACCGCTTCAACAAAGGTTGCTTTTTACCCCTACTTCACAACAGTAGAAGACGGTAAGGCTGCAACGGACTTGGCATTTTCTCCCTTCCTCAGCAAGGGCAATAGGGCATTCGTAGGTGGAAATGCTGTTTCAGGTCAGGCTCCCGTTGAAAAAGGTGACTATAAGGCAGTATTTTCTGCAGGCGCTGCAGATATTGCTTATTTCTATGCAGGTCAGCCCGGTGCACCTCTTGATGCTCACAACCGTGCTGAATACTGGTTCTCAACGAATCCTGCCGATACAAATATATATACGCCTGCTACCTTTGACCACGCAGAACCTGAGGCTCAGAAAGCAAAATATGTAACCGCTCAGGTTACTCCCACAAGACTTGGTGCTATAACAATTGACACAAGCCGTTACACGAATCTTAATGAGATTCCTAACCTTGCAGTCGGCTTTATGATAACAAGTAACGCAATAGTTGACGGCGGTGCTGACTCAGCCGGCGGTGCAGCAAGCGGTAACTGGAAAGTCGGTGATGCCTCAGGCCACACAAAATTTTCCGCTACGGGTATGTATCTCGATGATGATACACAGTTCTATGCTCTTTCAGGTATTGAAGCTGAAGATGTTTTTGCAGAGGCTCAGATAGAAAGCTTCCCCATTGCAAACGGAATCAAGTACGCAGGTGCCTGGAATAAGGCTATTAATACAGATGCGCCTCTTTCAAAGTATACGGTTAATTCTGTTGTGCAGATAAATGATAAAGAATGGGATTATACCGTAACTTCATCTGCAATAGGTCTTAATGCAACACATATTAACAAGGCATCTCTTCGTGAGGCTGTTTATGAGGCTTCCTCTTATTCAGGTGCTCTCGGTATGAAGAGAAACGAAGGTTCTCTCTATTATGCCGCACTCGGAACAGAATGGAAAACCTTCTTTAAGGCTTACTATAACGCATACGTTGCACTTACTCAGCTTGATGCAACCGCAGACGATGTAGCTTCTGCTGAAACTGCTCTTGAAGCTGCTCTTGAAACGCTTCTCAGCGGTAAGTCACTCAAGGTTCTCTTTGACGTAAACTATGACGGCATCAATCCCAACCTTCTTGCTGTTGCTGATCTTAAGTCTGTTGACGGCTTCTCAGTTACATATAATCCGGCAGCAGAGACTTATACGTTTAACGGTACAATTGCCTCAACAACCCGTCCCTTTAAATCAGATGTTTCACTTTCAGAGGGTGCATATACCGTAACTGCTGATCATATCAGCGGTACACTTGCTGTAGCTGACGGTGTTGTGTCTACCGTTGCCCTGGAATTCTTCAAAGGTGATGATCAGCTCAATGACCGCGTTACAAAGGATATGGATGCATATGACGTTATTCATACCTACAATGTTGATGAGACTTCTGCCGGTATACTTGATAATTTCAGAATGTGGTTCTGGATCCAGGGTGCAGGTTCTACCGGTGCAGTTAGCTTTGATAACTTAATCTATAAGTACAAGCTTGAAGAGGGCAGCTCCGCTACTGCATATTCACCTGCAGCAAAGATTGTTGACGGAACAACCTACGGTACGCTTCCCGTTCCCGAGCGTGACGGCTATTCCTTCGGCGGTTGGTATGCCGACAAGGCTTGCACAACGGAAATTACCGCTGAAAGTGAGATTTCCGCAAGAGTTCTTTATGCAAAGTGGATTCCCAACGTATATTCAGTTTCCTTTGAAAATCTCTTCAGCGTCAATGGCTACGCCTCCTGTCCCGCAGGTCTTAAGGGCAACCACGAGGATAACATAACCGTTGACTGCTCCGACAGTAAAATCACAATTTCCGCAGTCAATGCGCCGACCAACGACGTATACGCAGCCGCAGGTTTTTCAAACGGCTACTATAACTTAAGAATTACTCCTCTTACAGAGTACGTATTTGAATACACCGTTGATATAGAGACGGGCTCTCAGGTTCACCTCTTTTTCTTCGACAGCAACGGAGCAGATCCCTATGACTGGCTCAAGCCCACAGAGCGTAGCTATATCCGCTATGATGCTGAGGGTAACGTAACTGCTGAGGGCAGCTATCCTGACAGCAACAATGATGATTTTATGCACTTTTATTCCTATGAGGACGGCAGAGTAGTGCTTCGCTTCAGGACACCTGCAGAGGCAGATACAATCGCATTCCGCTTCGGTACAACCTCCGCAGCCACAACCTCAGTTGTATATTCGAATATAAAATTCTGCGAGGCTCAGGATTACGGTACGGTAGAAACCTCCTACGCAGAAAAAGCATACAATTTCGGAGAATCCTACGGTGAGCTTGCAACGGCTACACGTGAAGGATATGTCTTTGACGGTTGGTACACCGAAAAGAACGGCGGCGGTGACAAAATCACCGAAAGCACACCGGTTATCAGCAAAAACATCACACTCTATTCCAACTGGGTTGCAAACGGATACACAGTAACGTTTAACGGTAACGGTGCTGACGGCGGTTCTGCTCCCGATCCCTCTACACTTACCTGTGTATACGATAAGGAATTTACTCTTCCCGCAAACGGATATTTCAAGACGGGTCACAGCTTTGCAGGCTGGTCAACAGCTCCCGACGGTGAGGTTCTTTATACTGATAAGCAGACTGTAAAGAACGTTACCTCAGAAGAAAACGCTGCCGTTACCCTTTATGCAATATGGACACCCAAT
Organism: Acutalibacteraceae bacterium; assembly: GCA_045586465.1. Classification (GTDB taxonomy): domain Bacteria; phylum Bacillota; class Clostridia; order Oscillospirales; family Acutalibacteraceae; genus RUG806. The sequence continues at coordinate 19,959 of JAZNAI010000073.1, forward strand.
AAGTATACCGTTCGTTTTGATGCCAATACGGGTACGGGAACAATGGCAGATACTCAGGTTTCCTATCAGGGTGATGCTGCTCTTCCCGAATGCGGCTTCACAAAGCCCGGCTACAGCTTTATAGGCTGGTCACTTACAAACTCAGGCAGCAGCGTTATTACTCAGGCTCAGTACAATAGTCTTACACCAAAAGCCGGTGACGTCGTCACTCTTTATGCTGTTTGGAGTGAGAATAATTACACCGTAACGTTTAACTCAAATGACGAAGCAAATAACAGCTTCAATGAGATTCACGCATATACCGACAGCTTCGAGCTTCCCACTGCAGCCTTTGCAAGAACGGGTTACATCCTTTCCGGCTGGGCACTTTCTCCCGACGGGGAAATGGCTTATACAACAGGTCAGAGTGTGTCAGGTCTTAATGCAGACAAGAACGGCAATATCACACTCTATGCAGTATGGACTCCCGTAACCTACAATATAAAGTTCTCAGGCGGTGCTAACGGTATCGGCGTTATGGATGCAATTAAAGCAACCTACGATGCTAAAGTAGTGCTTCCCGAAAATAAATTCACAAGAACAGGATATCACTTCATCGGTTGGGCAACCGTTGAAGGCGGTGCGGTTGTATATGAGAACTGTGCCGAGGCTATGAACCTTTCTGCAGATCAGAACGGTGAAGCAACACTCTATGCGGTATGGGAAATCAATATGTATGAGGTAAAGTTTACCTTCCGCACAGCAGACGGCACGATGATATCCGAGCCCGTGACCGTAATGGTTCCTTACGGCGGCTCTGTTTCAAACAATGACATTGAGGGCTTTGTGCAGTATCCTGCATATATGAACTCACAGCACTATGTATTTTCACGTTGGGACACATCCTCAGGCACTGTTTCTGATGTTAAGACAGATTTAAGTGTTTCTGCAACCTACAGCTCTGCGCTCTGTACACTTTCAACCAAGACACAGCCCTCTACCTGCGCAGTAAAGGGTAAGGATGTAACAACCTGCGCATACTGCTCATATAAGGCAGAAATAGAGCTTCCTCTTGTACCTCATACATATGATGAGGGCGTTATCACAACTCCTGCAACATGTCTTGATAACGGCGTGAAGACCTTCACCTGCTCAGTATGTAATGAGGGTGACGAGGGTCACACAAAGACCGAGCCCGTAACGGCTGCAGGCCATACCTTCACAGATAAGCCCGATACAGATTCCACCTGTGCACAGCAGGGCTTTATAGCACACCGCTTCTGTACGGTATGTAATAAGGCTTATGCTCCCGGCTCAGGTATAAATACGCCTTATAGCGATGCTCTTACAAACTATATGAAGGACGTTGTTCCTCATACTGCGGGTGCGGAGGCTACTTGTACAACAGCTCAGATTTGTGAGGTATGTAAAACGGTTCTCGTTGAGGCTCTCGGCCATAAGTACACCGTAACATACGAATCAGATGTATTAGTTAACTGTAGTACAACACGCGGTGATTACACGATTATAAAAACCTGCTCAGTCTGCAATACAGTTGAAAGAACCTTTGTTGAGAATTCTTACCTTCCTCACAGCTTTGAGGTAGAGACTGTAGAGCCCACGTGTACAGAGGACGGTTACGATCTTCACATTTGTACCGCTTGCGCATACGAGAAAAAGGATAACTTCACAGAAAAGCTCGGTCACGATACCGAAGACAAGGACTGGGAAGTAAAAACTGAGGCAACCTGCTCAGAAGAGGGCGAAAAGGTTATTATCTGTAACCGCTGCAATGAGGCTGCCGAGACTGATGTAATCGAAAAGCTTCCTCACACCTCAGGTGACTGGGTTGTTACAAAGGAAGCAACCTGTACGGAAACGGGTGTAAACTCTCACTACTGTACAGTATGTAAAGAGGTTTACGAGACACAAGAAATTCCCACAGCAGATCATGACCACCAGTGGACCACAGTAACCGAGGCAGACTGCGAAAACAACGGTCTGAAGCAGAATAAGTGTACTGTCTGCGGTGACGTTGCCGAAGAAGAGGTAATTTCTAAGCTTGGTCACAAGGTAACCGAATACAGTGCTAAGGCTCCCACATGTACAGAAATCGGTTGGGATGCATACGTAACCTGCTCAAGATGTGACTACACAACTTATGTGGAAAAGGAAGCTCTCGGTCACGACTGGAACAACGGCTACATTACCAAGGAGCCCACAGAAACAGAAGTTGGTGAAAGGGAATACACCTGTCTTCGTGATTTCAATCATAAGAAGTATGAAACGGTTCCCGTAAGAATAGTTATCGTTCTTCCCGAAATTCCTGCTGACGGCACTTATGACCTTGATGCAACGGATATGCTCTATCTCGGAAACATCCACGATATCATTTCTGTTGAAAAGGGTATTGCTTATACAGTCAGCGTTGACAATGAAAACATTCTTACAATCAATGAGGACGGCTATATGATGGCTGTTAAGGACGGTAACGCTGTTATTACCATCACAACAAATGACGGTAAGTATCAGAAGCATCTTCCCGTAACGGTAAGAACCTATAAGACAATCACATTCGATGTAAACGGTGTTCTTTCAACAACAAAGGCTTACGTCGGTGAAAGGTTCGAAACCATTACGGTTGAATCCTACGAGGATGAATACGGCTACCTGAGACAGTTCAAGGCATGGCTCCATGACGGCAAGGCTCTTACAGAATACATCTGTACAGGTGAAATGACACTTGTTGCACAGTTTACATCATCCTGCGATTACTACAGATTTGACAGAATGGCAATTGTATTCGAGGGACTTCTCGGCGGCTACTATGATAACGACGATCTTATCGCACTTAATAAGCAGGCTGTTGAAGATGCAAAGGCTCTTGTTGCAGAGTTCCGTGCTGACAGAAACATCCGTGACAGTGCAGAGCAGGGCAGAGTTGATGCCGCAGCTGATCAGATTTCAATTGTAGTTGCAAAGATTTATCCCGAGGAAAATGCATCAATCGAAATCAGAGGCGCTACCGACTGCAAGGCAGGCTCCTATGCAGATGTCAAGGCATACCTTATGCCTGTCGGTCTTGAGCTTGTTGACGGCGTATGGACATCCTCCGACACATCAATCGGCTTCTTCACAGACGGAAGATTCTTCGCTGTCAGAACAGGTACTGTTATTCTTACGGTATCAAGAGGCAACCTTACAGAGTCCGTTGAAATAACCGTTACTGCTCCCTCAGCAGCAAGAGTTGTATTCTTTGATTCACTTCTTACAAACGCACACTACATCTTAGAGGGCGGTTACGTAATCAGCGGTACTACAAACCTCTTCTGGGCTCCCGATGCAGATATCAATTTCAGAGTTATTACTGACGGTACCTTTGAGGAATACGTTGTATATGTAAACGATAAGAAGGTAACACCTGACATTACGGGTACATACACAGTTTCCGCAAATACGGGTGATGCTCACGTAAGAATTGAGGGTATGGTTCCCGACTATACCGAGGATGACCCCGGTACGGCAGATAAGGTTTCCATCTGGGATCTTATCCGTAACTTCTTCAAGAAAATCGGCGATTTCTTCAGAAATCTGTTCGGTATGTAAAATAATTATCGGAGGCTGTAGAAATACAGCTTCCGATTTTTTCTGTTTATATTGACATTTTTCTTAATATGTGTAAAATAGAACTTGCAAATACTTAAAGAAAATATTGATAGAGGCGCACAGAACAAGAGTATTGCGGGGGAGTCAACGGTAAGACGGTGAATCCGCAGGAAAGGGGACTGTGCCGAGAAAAGGTGCTATGCCGTACCGCTTTTTCGGAAAACGGGAAAATATTTCGTTTTCTGTCACGTTTGTGGAGAGCTATCTGACTTTTATTCGGTTACGACTTGTTTTTCACAGCCGTAGCCTTATTTTTTTCTCTGTCGTATTTTCGCAAAAAAAGAAAGGATGTTTTTTATGAACACTCGCAAAAAGCTTCTCTGTATGATTATTGCGCTTATGTTCTCCTGTGTTATGCTCATCACGGCAGGCGCAACAGCAACAGACCCCGTTGCAGCACCCGATGCAGACACAACTGTTGAGGCAGATGCAGCTCTTACAGAGGAAGAAACCAAGGAAGGCACAGATGCACCTGCAGAAGATGCCGTTCTTACAACAGGTACGGAGGAATCTCCCGTATTCTCCGTTGACGTTGACGGTGAAGTAACCGATTACGACCTTACAGACGGTGACTCCGCTGCTGCATACGTTGATTCTTATGCAGATAACCTTACAAACGACCCTGCTTTCAAGACACACATTGAGACAGCTCTTAATAAGGTACGTGAAAGCATCGGCTCTTATGCTACCTGGGCAGCTCTTCTTGCTCCCATCATTGCTATCGTTCTCGCACTTATTACCAAGGAGGTTTATTCCTCACTTATTATCGGTATTGTAGTGGGCGGCTTCATTTATGCCGGCGGTAACTTTGAAACAGCTATCAATCACGTTCTCTTTGACGGCTTTGTAGCAAGCCTTTCCGACAGCTACAATATGGGTATTCTCATATTCCTTGTTCTTCTCGGTGCTCTCGTTGCTATGATGAACAAGGCAGGCGGCTCCGCAGCTTTCGGACGTTGGGCAACTGCTCACATCAAGTCCAGAGTCGGCACTCAGCTTGCAACAATCCTTCTCGGCTGTCTTATCTTCAATGACGACTACTTTAACTGCCTTACTGTAGGCTCGGTTATGCGTCCCGTTGCTGACCAGCAGAAGATTTCCCGCGCAAAGCTCTCCTATATCATTGACGCTACAGCCGCTCCCATTTGCATCATTGCTCCCATTTCTTCCTGGGCTGCAGCAGTTGCAGGCTTTGCAAGAGGTGCAGGTGCAGACAGCGGTATGAGCCTTTTCATTCAGGCCATTCCCTATAACTTCTACGCTATTTTCACAATCATTATGATGATTGTTATTGCAGTTACAAAGTTCGATTACGGCCCCATGAAGCTTCACGAAATGAATGCTCAGCTTAACGGCGACCTTTATACAAGCGGCACAAAGGTTGAAAACAGCGAGGTTGAAGCTAACCCCAAGGGCAAGGTTATCGACCTTATTCTCCCCGTTGTTGTTCTTATTATCTGCTGTGTATTCGGTATGATTTACTCAGGCGGCTTCTTTGAGGGTACAGGCTTTATTGAGGCATTCTCAAATTCCGACGCTTCCGTAGGTCTCGTTCTCGGCTCCGCTGTTGCAATCGTATTTACAATCGTATACCTTCTTATAAGAAGAGTTATCTCCTTCAAGGATGCTATGGCTTCTCTTCCCGAGGGCTTCAAGGCAATGGTACCCGCCATCCTCATTCTTACCTGTGCATGGACACTTAAGGCTATGACAGACAGCCTCGGCGCTAAGATATTCATTTCTCAGCTTGTTGAAGGCAGCGCAGGAGCTCTTCAGGCATTCCTTCCCGCTATCATCTTCCTTATTGCCGTAGGTCTTTCCTTCGCAACAGGCTCATCATGGGGTACATTCGGTATTCTTATCCCCATCGTTCTCAGCGTATTCGAAGCAGGCAATCCTCTTATGATAGTTTCCATTTCTGCTTGTATGGCAGGTGCTGTATGCGGCGACCATTGCTCACCCATTTCAGACACAACCATTATGGCTTCCGCCGGCGGACAGTGTGGCCACCTTAACCACGTTTCAACTCAGCTTCCCTATGCTCTTACGGTTGCAGGTGTGTCCTTCGTAACATACATCATCGCAGGTTTCGTTCCCCATTGGTACATAGCCCTTCCCATAGGCACAGTCCTTATGATAGGCTCACTCTTTGCAATTAAGCTTTTAACCAAGGGAAAGAAAGCGTAATGCTCGCTTAGCCGGCAAATTCGGAACGATGCTTCGCAAATTCGGATTTCGGAACGATGCTTCGCAAATTCGGATTTCGGATTTCGGAGAAAAACAGAAATCCGCTTTCTGACATATGATTCATAAATAACAAAAGATACCTCGGATAAAAACGAGGTATCTTTTTTTTAGGTGAGATGTAAGAGGGAATAGTGAATAATGAATAG
>JAZNAI010000074.1:0-2543 GCA_045586465.1 Acutalibacteraceae bacterium
TTTCGGTGTTAATATATTTAGTTGTATTAAATTTTTGAAGGTGAATTTTTTGAGCAAAAGAGAAGATATAAGAAATATTGCAATTATCGCTCACGTTGACCACGGCAAGACCACACTTGTTGACAAGCTTCTTAAGCAGAGCGGTACTTTCAGAGAAAACGAGGTTGTCCAGGACAGAGTTATGGACTCAAATGACCTTGAAAGAGAAAGAGGTATTACGATTCTTTCAAAAAATACCTCGGTAACCTTTAACGGCATCAAAATCAATATTGTTGATACTCCCGGCCACGCAGACTTCGGCGGTGAGGTTGAAAGAATTATGACGATGGTTGACGGCGTGCTTCTTCTTGTTGACGCATTTGAAGGCTGTATGCCCCAGACACGCTTTGTGCTTTCAAAGGCTCTGGCCCTCAAGAAGACTCCTATGGTTGTCATAAATAAAATCGACCGTCCCGGTGCACGTCCCGACGAGGTTATAGACGAGGTGCTCGACTTATTTATTGAGCTCGGAGCAGACGAGGATCAGATTGAATTCCCCGTAATCTTCGCATCCGCAAGAGACGGCTTTGCTTCCTTTGACAAGACGGCAACAAGCGGTGATATGCGCCCCCTGCTTGAAGCCATTATCGACAATATCCCCGCCCCCGAATGTGAGTCAGACGCTCCCCTTCAGCTTCTTTTCTCCGCTCTTGACTATGATGACTACGTAGGCAGAATCGGCGTGGGCAGAATTGAAAGAGGCTCCGTAAAGACAGGTCAGTCAGTAGTTCTCTGCCAGGCCGACGGCGGCAGAAGAAACGTAAAGGTTTCCCGACTTTACCACTTCACGGGTCTGGGAAGAACCGAAACAGACACCGCAAGCGCAGGTGATATCGTAGCTGTTTCAGGTATTGAAAACCTCAACATCGGTGAGACAATATGTGCTCCCGACTGCGTTGAGCCCCTCCCCTTCATTAAAATTGACGAGCCAACCCTCGCAATGACCTTCCACGTAAACAACTCCCCCTTCGCAGGTAAGGAAGGCAAGTTTGTTACCTCCCGTAACATCCGTGACCGCCTTTTCAAGGAGGTTGAAACAAACGTAAGTATGAGAGTTGAGGAAACAGACTCCACCGATACCTTCAAGGTTTCGGGCAGAGGAGAGCTTCACCTTTCAATCCTTATTGAAACTATGAGAAGACAGGGCTACGAATTCCAGGTTTCCCGTCCCAAGGTTATTTACAAGCAGGAAAACGGCGTTCTTCTTGAGCCTATGGAGCTTCTTATCGTTGAGGTTCCCACAGACTATGTAGGCGCAGTTATGGAAAAAATCGGTTCCCGTAAGGGTGAGCTCGAGAATATGGGTACCCGTGACGGCGGCACAACTCACCTTGAATTCAGAATCCCAGCAAGAGGACTTATCGGATACCGTTCAGAATTCCTTACGGATACCAACGGTTACGGTATTATGAACAACCTCTTCCAGGGCTACGAGCCCTACAAGGGAGACATTCAGACAAGAGAAAGAGGCTCTATCGTTGCCCACGAAGCAGGCGAAAGCACAGGCTACGGTCTGTGGAACACACAGGAAAGAGGACGTCTCTTCATCGGTCCCGGCGTTCCCGTTTACGAGGGTATGATTGTCGGTGAATGTGCAAAGGCTGAGGATATCGTCTGCAACGTATGCAAGAAAAAGCAGATGACAAACACCCGTGCATCCGGCTCCGACGATGCTCTTCGTCTTGTTCCCCACTCCGTTCTCTCTCTCGAGCAGAGTATGGAATTCTTAAGCGATGACGAGCTTCTTGAGGTAACTCCCGTTTCCCTTCGTCTTCGCAAGAAGATTCTTTCAAAGGAGCTTCGTATGAAGCAGCAGTTCAAGAAAAACTAAAGGATAACACGTTATGGAAAAGAATAAAGTTAACATTACCATAAGAAATCAGCAGTACACCATAGTTTCCGAGGAAGCGCCCGAGGATATAAAGCTCCTTTCCGAGGTTGTAGACAAGAAGCTCGGTGAAATTATGGGAGCAGGCGGCAGAATTTCCCTTACGGAAGCACTCGTGCTTGTATCTCTTGACCTCGCAAACGGTATGAAAAAGAGTGCCGACATCGTTTCAAAATATAAAAGCGAAATGGCAGGCTACCTTGAGGACGTGGAAAAAGCAACAATCGAAAGAGACAAATACAAGAGAGAGCTTGATAAAATCAAGGGCAAAAACTAAATGCAAAAAGCGGATATTCCTTTCACGGGAATATCCGCATTTTTCTTTTTATATTCAAAAAACTCCGAAGAATTTATCTTCGGAGCTTAATTTTATTTAGTTTCTTTTGTCACGGCGGGGGCCTTTACCGAAATCTCTTCTGGGCTTTCTGGGTGTATCGTCAAGCTCGTTTTCGGGAGTAAGTCCTTCAACTGCAATAAGAGCATTTCTTCTGGAGAGGTTGAGTCTGCCCTGGTCGTCTGTGGGAAGAACCATAACGATGATTTCATCGCCTACGTTTACAACGTCCTCTACCTTTTCTGTTCTCTTAACGTCAAGGTGGCTGATGTGAACCATACC
>JAZNAI010000075.1:0-10746 GCA_045586465.1 Acutalibacteraceae bacterium
GGAGATGCCGTTGAGGATATCGCAAAAGCCGTCAATATGAAAAGCGGTGCCGTTTCAGTTCGCCTTAACCGCATCAGAGAGAAATTAAGAGAATATCTTATTAAGGAGGGTTATTACTATGAAGCGTAAGCACGTATTGGAAGTTTTGGATAAAGTAGACGACAGATATGTAACGGAAGCCGAAAAGGCTCCCCGAAGGACGAAAAAGAGAGCGTATTGGATAGGTGCCCTTGCCGCTGTGTTAGCTGTTGTAATCGGGGTCAGCTCCTTGCTTGACGCCCCCGTGATAACAGCTTATGCCGTCGCTCTTCCGGGAGAAGCACGAATTATGAAGCATCCCGATTTTGATAAGTATAAAGACAGAGAAAGCTATATGGCAGACGTTGAAATATGGGAGACTCAGTTAAACAACAGAAGAACGCTTAGAGAAAATGCCTCCCTTTCGCTTGCTTCATTTTTCACGGAGGGCTCAGCGGAATTTCTTCTTTCTGAGGGCAACGAAAATGCCGTGTGGTCGCCCGTGAATGCCTATATCGGTCTTTCTATGCTTGCGGAAATAACTGACGGGGACAGCCGTAAGGAGATTTTAGATTTATTCGGTGCCGAGAATCTTGATGCTCTCAGGGCTCAGGTCAGCGCAGTCTGGGAATCCGTTTATTCTGATGACAGAAACGAAATATCCACATTAGCAAATTCCCTCTGGCTTGAAGAGGGTCTTGAATATAATCAGGATACTATGAACAGTCTTGCATATCACTATTATGCTTCCGTGTATCAGACGGACCTCGGCAATAAGAGCTCAGACAAGGCAATAGGGCAGTGGCTTGATGCGAACACGGGCGGACTGTTAAAGGACAGCACAGATAAAATTAATCTGTCTTCCGATACCGTTCTCGCACTCTATTCAACACTTTATCTGCAGGCAAAATGGAGTGATGAGTTTAACGCAAAAAATAATACCGACGGTATTTTTTACGGTGCCCGGGGTGACACAGCCGTCACATATATGAATAAAAAGCTCAGTCAGATGTATTATTATTGGTATAGAGACTTCAGTGCTGTAGCCTTAACTCTTAAAAACGGCGGTACGATGTGGTTTATTCTTCCCGACGAAGGAAAAACAGTAACGGACGTGTTAAGTGACGGCACTTACGGAGAAATGATTTCCTCGAATAACGGTGAGGATGGCTGGCAGAACAAAAAGTATATGAAGGTTAATTTATCTGTTCCGAAGTTTGACGTTTCCTCTTCCGTTAATTTAATGGACGGACTCGGTAAAATGGGGGTAACAAAGGTATTTGATATAAAAAGCTCTGATTTTACGGCAATCACATCAGATACTCCCGTGTATGTTTCATCCGTTAATCAGTCCGCAAGAGTTGAAATCGATGAAAAAGGCGTAAAGGCGGCGACATATATTGAAATTCAGGGTGCAGGTTCTCCTATGCCTCCCGAGGAAATAATAGATTTTGTGCTGGACAGCCCCTTTGTGTTTGTGATTTCTAAAGGCGAGTTACCGCTCTTTACGGGTGTCGTGAATAATATTTGAATAATTTTTACAGCCATCGGTTCTGTCTGGTGGCTTTTTTAGAAAAAATACGGTCTGTCAGTAATTGTCTTGAATTTTCGGGAAAAATATGTTAATATGTATATGTGTATGGCAAAAAAAGAGAGAAAGGGCATAGATTCTTCTTATGAAATACAAGAAAATCGGAAACCGTATATGGCAGGGACCTCCTGCAACGAAAAAGTTCGATATGGCGGAGAAGCCTCACGGTCAGTGGCCAATTTTTATCGGTCCTATCTGGGCAGGCACGAAGCTGAGAAAGGACCTGCACCGTGTTAAGGCAAAAACTGTCGGCTCTTACGGAGTCAATCCTCCGTATATTCTTTTTTGTAACCACAATTGCTTTTATGATTTTTATATAATGACCTCTCTTCTTATAGGCCACAGGGGACATTTCCCCGGTGCCGTTGACGATTTTATCGGCAGGGAATGGATGGCAAGAAGAATCGGTATTTTTCCCACACGTAAATTCACCACGGATATGAATCTTGTGTTTGTGGCAAGAAAAGTACTTAAGAACGGTGAAATATACGGTCTTTACCCCGAAGCAAAATACTCGCTCTGCGGTATTACCGAAACAATCCCCGATTCGGCAGGTCAGCTTGTAAAGCTTTGCAGAGTGCCCGTTGTTACAATGAAGATGAAAGGGCATCACATATATAATCCCTTCTGGAATCAGAGGATGTTCCGTTGGTTTCTTAAAACGGAGATTGAGCACGGTCTTCTTATGTCTGCCGACGAGGTAAGAGCCGCTACCGTCGAGGAAATCAATGAAAAGCTCAGAGCTGCTTTGGCTCACGATGACTGGAGATGGCAGAGCGAAAACAGAGTTGTAGTTAAAGGTAAAAAGCGTGCCGAGGGACTTCATAATGTTCTTTATAAATGCCCTAATTGCGGCTGTGAAACAAAAATGTCAGCAAAGGGTGCACAGCTTTTCTGCGGAGAATGTGAAAAGAGCTGGACTCTTAATTTCTACGGTGAGCTGGAAGCAAATAAGGGCGAAACCGAATTCAAGTTCCCCTCCGACTGGTACAAGTGGGAGCGTGAAGAGGTTAAAAAAGAGGTATACAGCGGTACTTACCGTACTGAATGTGATGTTAAGGTAAATGACCTTCCCAATGCAAAGGGCTTTATCTATATGGGTAAGGGACATCTTGTTCACGATTACGACGGCTTTAAGCTTAAGGGTGTGCGTGATTACGACGGTGAGGACTTCTCAATGGAAATTCCCGCTCTTCAGCAATATGCCTGCCATATAGAATACAAATACCGTTACGGCTGGAAGCGTGACTGCATAAATCTCAATACCCTTGAGGATACCTGGTATATCTTCCCCGAGGATTGTGACGTTAAGGTAACGAAAATTGCCCTTGCAACGGAAGAAATCTTCAATAAACGTTATTCCGAAGAGGGCGTAAAAAAGAAAAACCGAATAAAATAATGTGACTGAAAAATAATTTTCCAAAAAAGCAACAGAATCTGTATTTCCTGTTGCTTTTTATATTGTACTGTGTTAAAGTAATGTTAAGAGAAAATAATAAAGGAGTATTTTTATGAAAAAACTGATTGCAGTTGTTCTCACGCTTGTGATGGTATTTTCCCTCACAGCAAATGTTTATGCCGCAAGCATAACAGACAAGACAGATGAGCTTGTAGATACAATTACAGGCAACACACAGACAACACAGAAGGCACTTTTCAGCATCGCAGGACTTACCCTGAAGCTTATTGCAAAGGCTCAGCCCGTAATTATGAATTTCCTGCTTGACAGCGAAAACTGGGAAAAGGCCGCTGACATTATTATGAGCGTTGTCGTTAAGGCTTTTGACAAAATAACAGGTAACGGCGGCAGCGGAAAGCCTGACGCTCCCGATGAGCCCGATTCACCCGATGAGCCTGAAGAGCCCGATGAGCCCGAGCTTCCCGATATGCCTCAGCTTCCCGATTTCAGTGAGCTGCTTGCAAATCTTACAATCGGAGATATAGTTAACCTTATAAGCAAGTATTTCTTTATAAATATTCAGGATATTCCCGCCGCATCCGATGATATCATCGCAAATGCAGAATATAAGTACGTTCTCGATGAAAACGGCAGGGAAACAGTGTTTATTGCAGTAAACATTGAAGAGCACCCCGAGCTTCTTAACCGCTCGCTTCTTATGGAGGTAACGGAAAAGCTCTACAATGAGCAGAAGTCTCTTTATCCCGATATTGCAGACAGCGATATGATGTCATACGAGCACATCGCAGGTGAGCTTGCTCTTCACGCAATTCTTTATGCGGTTTCTAATGAATATCTTGCAATCACAGGTGAAACAGAGGGCACTATTTTTGACCTCTGGCAGAGAGCCAGAATGGCAGACCTCAACATCACAGAGGACAGAATCCCCGGTGAAATAATCCTTATTGCAGGCACATTCATTATGGGCGTCTTCATTATTGACCTTTATACAATATTCAATATCTTCAGATAAAACGAATAAATAAAATCAGGGACAGTTAAGATTTACTCTTAGCTGTCCCGTATTTTTTGTTAGTTTTTTATGCTCTGTGCCATTTTACACCCTGGGGAGTGTCCTCAAGAACAATGCCCATTTCGGTGAGCTTGTTTCTGATTTCGTCAGCTCTTGCCCAGTTCTTTTCTTTTCTGGCGGCTGTTCTTTCCTCGATAAGTGCCTCAATTTCAGCGGCATCGCCGTCAGCCTCTTCGGTCTTTTCATTGTAAACGATACCGAGAATGCCTGCCAGCTCGTCGAAAATCTTTATGGCGGCTGTTATATCCTCTGCGGATGCGTCTGCTGTCAGCACTTCCTTATTGATGTATCTTGTAAGGTCGAAAAGTGTGCCTATTGCATCTGCTGTGTTAAGGTCATCATCCAAAGCGGTGCAGAACTTTTCCTTAAAGGAATCGAATTCTTTTGCAACAGATTCTGTTACGCTGCCCTTTGAAGAAGCTGTCTTAAGGTTAAAGTCAAGAGAATCTCTGCAGGTGTGAAGACGTGTAAGGGAAGCCTTGCACTGCATAAGAGAATCGTAGGAATAGTTGATGGGGCTTCTGTAGTGGCAGGAAATCATAAGAAGTCTTATGGGTTCATATCCGAACTGCTTTGCAACGTCACGCACCGTAAAGAAGTTGCCCTTTGATTTTGACATCTTTTCGTTGTCAACGGTAATGAAGCCGTTGTGCATCCAGTAGTTTGCGAACTGAACGCCGTTGCAGCACTCACTCTGTGCAATTTCGTTTTCGTGGTGGGGGAATACAAGGTCCTGACCGCCGCAATGGATATCAATTGTTTTGCCGAGATATCTTCTGCTCATAGCGGAGCATTCAATATGCCAGCCGGGTCTGCCCTGACCCCAGGGAGATTCCCAATAGGGCTCACCGGGCTTTGATGCCTTCCAGAGAGCAAAGTCCATGCTTTCCTTCTTCTTTTCGCCCACATTTATTCTTGCGCCTGCCATAAGGTCGTCAAGGGGCTGATGTGAAAGCTTACCGTATTCCTTGAATTTAAGAGGACTGAAATAAACGTCTCCGCCTGCTTCATAAGCATAGCCCTTTTCCACAAGTGTTTCGATTATTGAAATGATTTCGTCAATGTTTTCTGTTGCCTTGGGGTGGATGCTTGCTTCTCTTACGTTAAGTCCCGAAGCATCGGTTTTGTATTCAGCTATGTACTTTTCTGAAATTTCCGAGAAGCTCACGCCCTCTTCGTTTGCACGGTTGATGATTTTATCGTCAATATCCGTGAAATTCTGTACGAAGGTAACCTTGTTGCCCTTGTATTCAAGATAACGTCTTAAAACGTCAAAAACGCAGATGGGACGTGCATTACCGATGTGAATGTAGTTATATACCGTGGGTCCGCAGGCATAAATCCTGAATTCACCCTCGTTAATGGGCTTTAAGTCTTCCTTACGTCTTGTGAGTGTGTTATACACCTTCATTTGTATCTTCTCCTTTTAACAGATGAAGCTCGCTTTCAAGCTCATCTATGCGTTTATATAGCTTTTCAAATTCCTGCATAACAGGGTCGGGAATGTGAACCTGGTCAAGCATATCAACACGCTTGCCGTCACGCTTTACAACCCTTGCAGGAGCTCCGACTGCGGTACAGTTTTCGGGAATTTCGTGAAGCACAAGGCTTCCTGCGGCAATTTTTGTATTGTCACCGATAGAAAAGGGACCGAGCACTTTAGCGCCTGCACCTATCATAACACCCGAGCCTACGGTGGGATGTCGCTTTCCTACGTCCTTACCCGTACCGCCGAGAGTCACTCCCTGATAAAGTGTTACGTCGTCACCGATTACCGCCGTTTCGCCGATAACCACACCCGTGCCGTGGTCTATGAAAAGACGTCTGCCGATTGTTGCACCCGGGTGAATTTCAATGTTTGTCCTTCTTGCGGTTCTCTGAGAAATGAGTCTTGCGAAAAAGTGCAGATTGTGCTTATAAAACCAATGTGCTCTGCGGTGTGAACGGACAGCCTTAAGACCGGGATATAAAAGAAGAATTTCAAGCGCTGACGTTGCGGCAGGGTCTCTGTCCTTTACGCACCTGATATCCTCTTTAAGAAGCCGGAAATAATTCATCTTGTCTGTCACCGCCTTTGGTTGAAGTAATAGGTAAAAATTAAGAGTGAAAAGTGCCCCTGTCGGAAGGGCATTGCCCTTAACTTATATTAGCAGTTTGCATTTGCTTTACTGCCGGGGAGCAGGGTTTGTCATAAGATTTTCAAGAAATTCCTGAACGGCATTGCCGCTTGTGTTCTGCTGAGTATCCTCTGACGTTTCCTCTTCAAGAGAGGTATACACAACAATTGTGACCTCCTTGCCCTCTGCAATAATTTCGTTTGCGGCAGGAATTGTTTCCGCAACGGTATTGCCGGGATGAGTACCGTCGTTATGAATAAGAGATTTTTTGCAGGTAAGCCCCTGGGAAAGAATGATTCTTTCTGCTTCCTCAAAGGTCATTCCCGTAACGTCGGGAACGGGAAGATTCTTCGGACCTGCGCTGATTGTAAGGATAATCGTATCGCCCTTTGATGCGGTGGAGTTATAGGGAATGCTCTGATCTATAACTATGCCTGCCTGCACGTCGGATCTGTATTCCTTTACAGTATTGAAAATGAAATAATCCGTGTATGCAGGGTTCTGAATGATATCCTGAATGTATCCGCCCACAAACAAGGGAACGGTTACAACTGTGGAGCTGTTTGTTGTCTGCTCGTTTTCGTCGCCGTGGGTTATGCCGATGAGCTGAATGGATAAGAAGCCGATAACGCCTAAAAGAACAGCAAGAATAATGCAAAGTACAGTAATCTGCGTATTCTTTTTCTTTGTTGCCTTCTTTTTCTCTTCTGCAATAAGCCTTGCCTTAGCGGACTCCTTGGCGGGTGCCTTGGGGGCGGCAGGTGAGGAAAGCTTGTCAACAAAGGGATTTGTGTTTGTCGGGGGCACGGGCTTTTCGGCAGGGGGATTATAATTGGGTGCCGATGCGCCTATGGCTCTTTGAGAGGCAGAAAGGTCACTTCTCAGCTGCTCAATATTGTCGGTTCTGTCCTCGGGATAAATTGACATACCGTTTATAAGAGCATTTATAACGTAAGCCGGAATCTGCTCTGCAAAGCGTGCGGGAATCATCATTCTGTCGTTTTCCGCTCTTTCTCTCGAATCAATGGGAAGTGAGCCTATAAGTGAGCGGTACAGCACACAGCAGAAGGAATAAATATCGGTTCTTGCATCTGTTTTTGCGGGCACGGAATATTGCTCAATGGGTGCATAACCGTCAAAAATCTCAGCCTCGCCGAAGCCTCCCTTTGATCTTACGTGCTCCGTGCAGAAATCGGTGAGCTTAAGTCTGCCGTCCTTTGTGAAGATAAAGGATGCAGGATTTATACCCTTATGCACAACGCCCGATGTATGAAGGGTACCGAGGGTTGAAAGCACGGGCATAAAGAGAATTCTTGCCTGCTCCCAGGAGATAAAGCCTTCCTCGGTATCAAGAAGATAATCTCTGAGAGTTATTCTTTCGGATTCGTCGTAAACCGCATAAGCCGTGCCGTTGCACTGAAAAACATCGTTTACGGCAATAAGTGCGGTAACGCCCTTAAGACGCATAATTTTCTTCCAAAGGGAAATAAATGAATTAAGATGCTGTGAATAAACCTTATCCATCCCGTCCTTGGGAATTACGCTTATAAGGTCAATATCTCTCTGAGCCGATCTTCCGGGGAAGAATTCCCTTACGGAAACCGCTTTTTCAAGCTTCATATCATAAGCTGCATAGGTAAAGCCTTCGCCGTTGAGCTTGTGTGCTTTTGCAATAAGATATCTCTGTGCTATTACGCTTTTTATAGGAAGAAGAGGGGAGGGCTGAATAATATCTTCTTCTTTGCCGCATCGGGTACACACGCCTGCTTCGTTTTTTGTACCGAGACACTCCATACAAAGATTTGAAATATCAGTCATTTGTTTCAACTCCGTACTGTTAATAGAAATTAAGTCACATTACAGTTTACCATAAGTATATAATTATTACAAGTAAAAAATTAACATTATTATACCCGAAAATGCGAAAATTTTACAGTGCATTGTTTTGTGCTGGCACTCGAAGGGTGTGTCTGCTGTAAATTAAGGCTGATTTTTCAAAAAAATCAAAAAAATGTGTGAAATTGTATTGACAAAACCGATGTCGGGATATATATTATAGATGTGATTAGCACTCATAGTGTGAGAGTGCTAAAGGATAAAAGGAGGGCTTTTCGGTGGAACTTTCCGAGAGAAAGGAAAAAATTCTTTCTGCGATTATTGAAAGATTCATTACCACGGGTGAGCCCGTCGGCTCAAAATTTCTTGTAGAGGTGCTGTCCTTCCCCGTGTCCTCTGCAACCGTCAGAAACGAAATGGCATATCTTTCCGATATGGGATATTTAAGTCAGCCTCACACTTCGGCAGGCAGAATCCCTTCGGATAAGGGCTACAGATACTATATTGATAAGCTCCTTATGAACTTCAGCCCTTCGGATTCCGATATGTTCAGAATCCTTTCCGCAATTGACCGTACAGACGGTGATGCGGTGGGTGTGCTTACTCAGATATGCGGCGTACTGTCGGCGGTGACGGGTCTTACGGCGGTGGCGGTTACTCCCCACAGCGAAAGCTCGGTTATAACGGGAACGCAGGTTATTCCCTTAAGCGTAAAAACCGCAATGGTTGTGGTAAAAACCTCGGCAGGTGTTACGAAGAGCAGAATCGCAAAGCTTGAGTGTGATATAGATTTTGAGCTTATTGAGCTTTTCCGTAACGTCACGGCAGCGAATTTCATAGGTGCCCTTTCCTCGGAGTTTACAACGGCGAAGCTTCAGAGCACCCTTGCAAATCTCGGTGAAAAGTCCCTTGATATAATGCCCCTTATCGTTTCATTCTTTGAAGCCGCCCTTGAGGCATCGGGTGCTGACGTAATAGTGTCGGGTCAGGAGGCAGTTCTCTCATTTGAGGAGCTTGCTCCCTCGGGACTTGAAATTATAGGGCTTTTAAGAAACCGTGATGCGGCTGTAAGCCTTATGGATACCGACAAGGACAGTCCCGTAGAGCTTCAGATAGGAACCGAGAACGAGTTTTCGTGTCTTCGCCGTGCGGCAGTTATAAAGGCGCCCTACAGTGTGGGAGAAAGTGCTTACGGCTCTATA
This sequence comes from Acutalibacteraceae bacterium, assembly GCA_045586465.1. Lineage (GTDB taxonomy): Bacteria > Bacillota > Clostridia > Oscillospirales > Acutalibacteraceae > RUG806. The sequence goes on from JAZNAI010000075.1 coordinate 9,257, forward strand.
GGAGTCATCGGCCCCACAAAAACGGATTATTCAAGAGTATTACCTCTGGTGAAATACATCAGCGAAATAACGGGTGTTATTCTTGCTGAAATGACAGACTGAGAAAGGAAAGTGTCACAGAGTATGAGTAAGAAAAAGACACAGGCCGGCGAGTCTCCCGAGACCGTAGAAAAGGAAACAGCGGCTGAAGAGACGGCAGAAGAGAATACTGCCGACGAGAGAGATGCGGTAATTGAGGAGCTCAACAAGAAGCTTCTTGAGGCAAATGACAAGTATCTTCGCACGGTTGCGGAATACGATAATTTCCGCAAGCGCTCACAGAAGGAAAAGGAGGCAATTTTCTCCGATTCCAAAACGGATATCATAGGAAAATTTCTTCCCGTAATTGATAATTTCGAGAGAGCAGCGTCAGCTGAAACCGATCTCGAAAGCTACAAGAAGGGAATCGAAATGACGGTAAATCAGCTCCTTGACGTATTTAAGTCCCTCGGTGTTGAGGCTTACGGAGAAAAGGGTGAGGAGTTTGATCCCAACATACACAACGGTGTTATGCACGTAGACGACGAGACTTTAGGTGAAAACGTAATTTCCGACGTCTATATGAAGGGCTACAAATTAGGCGACAAGGTTATTCGTCACGCAACCGTAATAGTTGCTAACTGATATAAATACTAATTCTTTTGGAGGAAAAAATAATGGCAAAAATCATCGGTATCGACTTAGGTACAACAAACTCATGCGTAGCAGTAATTGAGGGTGGCGAGCCCGTAGTTATCGCAAATGCAGAAGGTGCAAGAACAACTCCCTCTGTAGTTGCATTCGGCAAGACAGGCGAAAGAATGGTAGGTCAGGTTGCAAAGCGCCAGGCTATCACAAATCCCGATAAGACAGTTTCATCCATCAAGAGACAGATGGGTACTGAGTACCGTGTAAAGATTGACGACAAGGCTTTCACACCTCAGGAAATCTCCGCTATGATTCTTCAGAAGTTAAAGTCCGACGCTGAAAGCTATCTCGGTCAGACTGTAACAGAGGCTGTTATCACCGTTCCTGCATACTTTACGGACGCACAGCGTCAGGCAACAAAGGACGCAGGCAGAATAGCAGGACTTGAGGTAAAGAGAATCATCAACGAGCCCACAGCTGCAGCACTCGCTTACGGTATTGACAAGGAAAATGACCAGAAGGTTATTGTATACGACCTCGGCGGCGGCACCTTCGACGTTTCAATCATTGAAATGGGCGACGGCGTTCAGGAGGTTCTTGCAACAGCAGGTAACAACCGTCTCGGCGGTGACGACTTTGACCAGAGAGTTATCGACTGGATCGTAGCAGAATTCAAGAAGGCAGAGGGTATTGACCTTCGCGGCGACAAGATGGCTATGCAGAGACTTAAGGAAGCTGCAGAAAAGGCTAAGATTGAGCTTTCAGGTGTTACAACATCTGCAATAAGCCTTCCCTTCATCACAGCTGATGCTACAGGTCCCAAG
>JAZNAI010000076.1:0-3819 GCA_045586465.1 Acutalibacteraceae bacterium
GTGTTACGAGTTTTGAGTTGTAAAGCGGATCGGGCAAAACATCACGTTTTGCTATATTGCCTCTTCTTGGCACTTCGCTTCCCTCCTTCATAGTAATGATATCATAGGTACTCGAGTGACAAATTCCCGCGGCGCCAATGAAAGGTTTAATCACAGCCTTACGCCATATATATTAAAGCTTACATTGGTGAAAAATTTTCAACCTGCAAGAAGATTTTGTCCTGATCGATTTTACAAGGGCTTATTTCTTAGCCTTTGCCTTCTTTGTGCCGTACTTGGAACGGCTCTGCATTCTGCCGTTAACGCCCTGAGCATCAAGTGTTCCGCGGACGATGTGGTAACGTACACCGGGAAGGTCTTTAACTCTTCCGCCTCTTATAAGAACAACGGAGTGTTCCTGAAGATTGTGGCCGACACCGGGAATGTAAGCGGATACTTCAATACCGTTTGTAAGACGAACTCTGGCAAGCTTTCTGAGAGCTGAGTTAGGCTTCTTGGGTGTATCGGTCTTAACAACTGTACATACACCGCGCTTCTGGGGAGAGTTGTGGTCAATCATAACATTCTTATGAGAGTTGAGACCCTTACCGAGAGCGGGAGCCTTTGACTTCTTCTCAAGAGACTTTCTGCTGTTGCGAACAAGCTGATTAAAGGTTGGCAATCTTTTTTCCTCCTTTATAGATTTTTATATCAAAAGGGAAAAATCGTGCGATTTTTCCCTTGATAACAAAAATATCATCGCACAGTTTGCAATTTTAACATTAATTGCACCTATTTGTCAACACCTTTTACAAAGATTTTGGCAAAAATTCGTTAAAAGTTACAAACTATACTCTTGTAGCGACACTGAAAAGAAGATTTTTTGAATTATTCTTCAATATCGTAGTCATTTTTCTCGATTGTAACACCGGAATAACGCTTCATACCTGTACCTGAGGGAAGAAGCTTACCGATAATTACGTTCTCCTTAAGACCTACGAGGGGATCTACCTTACCCTTGATAGCAGCGTCGGTAAGAACTCTTGTTGTCTCCTGGAAGGATGCTGCAGCAAGGAAGGATTCGGTAGCAAGAGAGGCCTTTGTGATACCGAGAAGAACGGGGGTATAGGTTGCGGGAACGTATTCCGTGCCTGCCTGGGCACAAGCTGCCTTTGCAGCCTTTACAGCCTTCTTGAACTCGCTCTTTTCGATTGTTGCACCGGAAAGAAGGTTTGTTGAACCGACCTCGTCAACCTTAACCTTACGCATCATCTGACGGATAATAACCTCAATGTGCTTATCGTTAAGTTCAACGCCCTGTGCACGGTAAGGAGCCTGAGCTTCTTTTATAAGGTAATTATAAAGCTCGTTAACACCGAGAATATCAAGAACGTCGTGGGGATTTGCGGAGCCCTCTGTAAGAAGGGTACCCTTTTCGATGTGCTGACCCTCCTGAACAAGCTTTGTGCAGCCGAAGGGAATCTTTTCCTCAACAGAGATATTGTCCTCTGTTGTGATAACGATGCTTTCGGTTACCTTCTTACCCTTTGTTGTGGTCTTGAAGGAAACAGTACCCGTAGCTCTTGCAATGAATGCAACTGTCTTGGGCTTTCTTGCTTCAAAAAGCTCTTCAACTCGGGGAAGACCTCGTGTAATATCGGCTGTGGTAGCAACACCGCCGGTGTGGAAGGTTCTCATGGTAAGCTGTGTACCGGGTTCACCGATTGACTGAGCGGCAACAACACCGACTGCTTCACCTGTTGAAACGGGACGGCCCGTTGCGAGGTTCTTACCGTAGCACTTCTTACATACGCCGTGAGTAGCTTCACAGGTAAGAAGAGAACGGATCTTAACGTGTGTATGTCCTGCGGCAACAATCTTCTTTGCATCCGCACCTGAAAGGATGTGGTCGTTATCCATAAGAAGACTGCCGTCTTCATTGTAAAGATTCTCGAAGAGGTATCTGCCTTCAAGTCTCTCTGTAAGGCTTTCAAGAAGGCTGTCCTTTTCGCCGTAGATGTCAAATACCTCGAAGCCCTCTGTGCATCCGCAGTCGTCCTCAAGAACGATGATTTCCTGAGAAATATCAACAAGACGTCTGGTAAGGTAACCGGAGTCAGCGGTACGAAGAGCGGTATCGGCAAGACCCTTACGTGCACCACGTGATGAAATGAAGTATTCAAGCACGTTAAGACCTTCACGGTAGTTAGCCTTGATGGGGATTTCGATGGTCTGACCTGATGTATTTGAAATGGGTCCTCGCATACCTGCAAGCTGGTTAAGCTGTGAAGCATTACCACGGGCACCGGAACCGAGCATCATATGGATGGGGTTTCTGCTGTCGAGGTTTGTGCTGATTTCTTCCGAAATCTTGTTTGTGCACTTTTCCCAGATATTGATAACAGACTTATAACGTCTTTCCTCTGTGATGTAACCACGGTTGAAGTACTGCATAATCTCTTCAACCTGACGCTCTGCCTCTTTGAGGTACTGGGCCTTCTTCTCGGGGATTACTGCGTCGAATACGGATACGGTGATACCTGACTGAGTTGAGTACTTATAACCCTGATTCTTGATTCTGTCAAGAACGTCGGCAGATACGTTTGTACCGTGAACCTCAATACACTTGTCAATAATCTTACCGAGCTGCTTCTTATCAACAACGAATTCAGCTTCCATCTGAACCATGCTGTCAGCATCTGAGGGGTCTCTCTTCACAAAGCCGAGGTCCTGAGGAACGGGTCTGTTGAAGATAACACGGCCGAGTGTTGTATTTGCAAAGCCTGTGTATTCTACACCGTTTACTTCCTTTGTGATGCGAAGCTTAATAGGAGCGTGGAGTCCGAGAACACCTGCATCATAAGCCATAATTGCTTCGTTTTCATCTCTGTAAACGTTGTTAGCACCGGGCTCGTCTTCTCTTAAGAGTGTAAGATAGTAGGAGCCGAGAACCATGTCCTGAGAGGGAACGGTTACGGGCTTACCGTCTGAGGGCTTGAGAAGGTTGTTGGAAGCAAGCATAAGGAAGCGAGCTTCTGCCTGAGCTTCAACTGAAAGGGGTACGTGAACAGCCATCTGGTCACCATCGAAGTCAGCGTTGAAGGCCGTACATACAAGGGGATGAAGCTTGATAGCTCTGCCTTCTACAAGCACGGGCTCGAATGCCTGGATACCGAGGCGGTGAAGTGTGGGAGCACGGTTAAGCATAACGGGATGGTCCTTGATAACCGTTTCGAGAGCATCCCATACAACGTGGTCAACTCTTTCAATAAGCTTCTTTGCAGCCTTGATATTCTTTGCAACACCGATGTCGCAGAGTCTCTTCATTACGAAGGGCTTGAAAAGCTCGAGAGCCATTTCCTTGGGAAGACCGCACTGATAAATCTTAAGTGTGGGTCCTACAACGATAACGGAACGGCCTGAGAAGTCAACTCGCTTACCGAGAAGGTTCTGACGGAAGCGTCCCTGCTTACCCTTGAGCATATCGGAAAGAGACTTGAGAGGTCTGTTATTGGGACCTGTAACGGGTCTGCCTCTTCTGCCGTTGTCGATAAGTGCGTCAACAGCCTCCTGAAGCATTCTCTTTTCGTTCTTTACGATGGATTCGGGAGAACCGAGCTTAAGAAGAGTCTTAAGTCTTTCGTTTCTGTTGATAACACGTCTGTAAAGGTCGTTAAGGTCACTTGTTGCGAATCTGCCGCCGTCAAGCTGAACCATCGGACGGATCTCCGGCGGGATTACGGGGAGAACGTCAAGGATCATCCATTCGGGACGGTTGCCGGAGCTTCTGAAAGATTCAACAACTTCATATCTCTTGAGGATCTTGACTCTCTTCTGACC
>JAZNAI010000077.1:0-6627 GCA_045586465.1 Acutalibacteraceae bacterium
GCTTACCCTCTGTAAGACCTGTCTTTTCACATTCGGGAGCAACAGCAGCATCAATTACCTCTGTATGTCCTGTAGCCTTAACCTCTGTCTGAGGAACGAGAACCTTGTTACAAACTGAGCAATGCTTACCCTCTGTAAGACCTGTCTTTTCACATTCGGGAGCAACAGCAGCATCAATTACCTCTGTGTGGCCTGTAGCCTTAACCTCTGTCTGAGGAACGAGAACCTTGTTACAAACTGAGCAGTGCTTACCCTCTGTAAGACCTGTTTTCTCACATTCGGGAGCAACAGCAGCATCAATTACCTCTGTGTGGCCTGTAGCCTTAACCTCTGTCTGAGGAACGGTAACCGTGCCGCAAACTGAGCAGTGCTTACCCTCTGTAAGACCGGTTTTTTCACATTCGGGAGCAACGGCAGCATCAATTACCTCTGTATGACCTGTAGCCTTAACGGGCTCGGTGTAAGAGTCGTTGCAAACGGAGCAGGTGAATTTCTTTTCACCCTCTACAGTACATTTGGGCTCTGTGGTTATTTCTTCTGTATATGTGTGTACGCCTGTTGGGAGAACGGGCTTTGTGTAAGAATCCTTGCAGTTTGAGCAGGTAAAGGTCTCTACACCCTCACCGATACATGTAGCAGGTGTTGTTACTACTGAAGTGTATTTGTGTGCGGGCTGAATTGTCTGTCCGCAGTACTTACAGGGAAGGGGAACTGAGCAGGATGCCGTACCGTTTGTTTCACACTTGTCGTTTCTGCACTTTGCAACCCATTTGCCGTCAGTATATGTATAGATTGTACCTGCTGCGGGATTGATTTCCTTTGTGGGGTTTGTGGCTGTTCCGTCTGCATTCTGAAGCTTTGCAACAACAACGGGAATAGCAATGTTGCTTGTATCTGTATTTATCTGAGAAAGCTGGTATGTGTTAGTGGCTGTGCCTGCCTTCATAATAACTCTGCCGGTACCGGAGCTTGTTACAACAGCACCGCTCTTTGTTGTATAAAGGAAGCCGTTGGAAGCGTTGATAAGACCGTCAATCTGAATCTTTGCATCAGCAAGAGGAGCACGTGTGCCGGTTCTGCCGGGTGCGAAGGGAAGGGGAATGTGGGTTGCGTTTCCGGGACCTACAAAGCCGCCCCACTCGGCGCTGTCATAAACGTATACGCTCTTACCGTTTGTAAGGTTACAGGTAGCACCGTTGTAAACAATAATTTCAGAGCCGGGAAGGAAGCATACGTCCTGAGTAAGGTTTATTGTGCTGCCGCTGTGTACCTCAAGGGAAAGGTTATTTGTAATGGGAAGCACGTATTTGCTTGAGTCAAGAGTAATTGTTGTACCGAGTAAACCGGCATCCATGGAAACTCTGATTTTTTTCATTGAAAGACTGCCGTAAGCCTTATAAACCTGGCGGTCTCTTGCTTCGTCATAGTCCTTGATGAGGTAGCCTGAATCAATTGTGAAGAGGTTGGAATCGCCGGCACCGATAAAGGGAACCTCTGCACCCTTAACGCCGAGAAGTGATACGGGAGTTACGGTTGTGCAGGAATAACCCTTTTCAAATGCACCTGCATGGAGCTTCATGGGAACCTCAATATTCTGAACGTAATACTGAGTCATGGGGAATACGTTGTTTTTATCATCCATTGCAAGTGCGCTGGTTGCCGTACCGCCTCTCCAGTCTGTGGACTGGAAGGATTCGTAAACGGTGCCGTTCTTGAGAACCTCAACCTCACCTGAGCCTACAATATAGCCCCAGGCATAAAGCTTTGCATTGCCGTTTATGATAATCTTGCTGCCTTCATCCATTCTGATGAAGCCTACGGGGCCGTAAACACCGCCCATAACCTGGCCTGTGCCGCCTGCATACTGTAAGCCTGCAACGCACAGCTCACCGTTGACGGTAATTTTAGCGCCGTCAGCCATCTTAAGTGTACGGAATGCTGTAGGAGCAACATAAGGATTTGACTCTTTGTCTATTCCCTTAGGTGTGTTTCTTTCAATAGAATTTGCGGCATCTCTGGGAATGAGCAGAGTAGAGCCTGCGGGAACGGTATAGTTGCCTGCACCGAGAGTACCGTCAGAAACAAGAATAATTGTTGAACCGCCGACAGCAGCCTTGTTGATGTCGGAAGAAAGGTAATTGCCTGCCTCAAAGTATGCTGCACCGTTGGGATTTGCAAATACGGGGATTAATGTATCGTTACCTGATGCAAAGAACGTTAAGGATGCTGATTTTGAAAGCACTATACCGTTTTCATCTGTCCAGCCGAGGAACTTGCTTCCTGCCGCTGCAGTAGCAGTAACGGTAACGTTCTGACCTGCTGTGCCTGAGCCGCTGGCACTGCCGTGTGCGGGGTTATATAAGAAGTTGATGTTTGCAGGTCCGGAAAGAATCTCTTTTGCTGTTACGTTAGTCAGGTAAAGTGTTGCATTGTCGAAGAATCCTCCGGTGGTAATTTCTATTTCCAGAGATTCATTCTTGTTGAGCTTCTTCTGATAAAATCCGGAGCTTCCGTTAAGACCTGAGGCTGATGCACCGGAACCGGATAATGAATATCCGAAAGAAAGAACAACAGCAGTTGAGTGGTTGTTTGTAATAACAAGAGTACCCTTGGCTCTTAAACCGTTATACTCTGCCTTAGCAGTTATGCTTGTTCCGCTTTCAGAAACACTGAATTTACCCGAAGTATTTTTCTTTGATACTCCGAGTTTTGTATCGCTTAATGCTGCAGCGGATACGCCGTAATCGCCCTCGTCAATAAGAGCAATCTGGTCGTCACCTGTGTTTTCTGCCGCAAAGCTGTAAACGGGTACTACCGATAATACCATCATTGCAGTCAGCAGAAACGCAAGTGATTTCTTTAAAAGCTTAGAATTCATTCTTTTTACCTCCAAAAGGTTTTTTTGTCCAAAATTTTCTGAACGGATGAAATTTTCTTTATGAAAATCAAATCATTACAATTATGTCATAATTTAAGCTAAAAGTCAATGGGAGATTACAATTTGTAATAATTATAACTGATTTTTATTATTTTAACATTATTACCCAATTACTGAGATTTCCCGTAATACATTCCGTACTGATTTTTCCGTTGTTGATGCTTACCCTTGCGAGAATACCGGGCAGGATAAGAGGCAGAGTGACGTTATTTACCGCAGGCTTAAAGGAAAGCCTTTTGTTTTCGTAATCAACTGACATTCCCGAAGCCGCAATAAGGGTACTCCAGCTTGACATAGGACGGGTATAGTGATGTCCGCATTCCCAATGGTCCCAGAAGGCACCGAATCTTAACTGATTGTCGTGAATCGACTTTATAACGGTATGGGATATCTCATTTTCTCCTACGGACATCGAGAGAGCAGAGAAGGCATAGCCGATTCCTGTCCACACCGCAATTGTCTGGCAGTTATTATAAGTATCAATTGTTGTTTTTTTACCCTCGGGTACGGTTGCATTGACAAGTCCCTGCTCCGGGTCAAAATTGTGCTTAAAAATAAAATCAAGCACCGCACGTACTCTTTCATCGGGAATATTACCCGGAATTCCCGTCATTCGTAAGAACCATTCTCCGTCAAGCTGGTCGGTCATAAGGGATTCATCGGTTTCGCTGTTGTTTCTCCAGAGATTATAATATTCACCGTTCCAGAGCTTTTCCTCAAGGGCAGCTTTGCCCTTTTCGAGTATTTCACTCCATTTGTCGGAGTATTCCTTGTCTTCCAATCTGTCAGCCATAATTATGCCTGCCTTAAGAGCCGCCAGCCACAGAACCGAAATATACACGGGTGTGCCAGAGAAATTCCACGCATCGTAGGTGTTTCGTCTTGTGCCGTAATCGGGAAGTCCGTCTTTGTTTGTGTCAAGCTCTCCTGTGGAAGCCATTGCCCGTTTAACGTTATCCCACAAGGAGGTGAGATATTCTCTGTCTCCCGTGAAAAGATAGTCACGAAGCACCATAAGCACAAACTGCATATTGATATCGACTCTCTCAAAGCCGTTATTTGTGCTTTTCATATCGGGACGGAAGCAATGATGCACTCTGCCGTCAGCTCTCTGATATGCGGCGCCCATTTTCATCTGCTTTTTCTGTAAATCGGGAAAAAGGGATATAAGAGAAAATGAAGCGTGATAGGTTATATCTGTAGTGTGAAGTCCGCAGAAGCCCAGTCCCTCCCACAGACCGAAATTGCCGTTTTTCAGATAAACGGAATCCTTTATTATCTGTGAAATATTGGAAGACCACGCATCGGGATAAATTTCAGGTAAATCAGTATGGTAAAGAAGCTCCGAAAAACCGACAGCGGACTTAAAAATACTGTCATAGCCTTCGGCAAGTGCTTTGTTTGCATCAAGGGAGCTTTTATAAAGATTTTCATAATAATGTCCGATTCTCTCACCGTCAGAAGCAAAGTGATTGGGGAAGTACCAGGTGAGAATAAACCGTATGTTTTTTCTTTCACCGGGCCTTAGTGTTATTTCCGAGCACAGTGCACAGGCACCGAAATCTTCCCCTCTTCTGAAATCCTCATCACAGCCGAAGAAATTGATTTTCTCTTCTCTTGAAGCGGGAAAGTCAGGCTTAGTGTGGCGTATTCGGCTCAGCAGGGAATCTGCGAAGGGATATTCGGAATGCGCTCTGAACAGTGCGTCAAGCTCATCATCACTCAGCTTCAAGAAATCATTAGGAACAGATTGGGGCTTTGTTCCGACCTTACTGTCGGGAAGGCTTCCCTTTTCTCTGAAGCCGAACAGAACGGATTCCTGCGATACCCCAAGCTCAGAGCTTGCTATATATTCCCTTATAAAACGGTAGTATTCACCCGTGATATATGACTTTTTACCCTCACCGCCCAGGGAAAAGCAGAGATTTCCGCAGGAAGGGGAGTCTGAGGGCGCTTGCGGCTCTATGTGAATTGCGACCCCGTCACCGACAGCGTGAAGAGAATTCTTATTTCCCTCATTTTTGTTTGCAACATCAGGCACAAGGGTACCTAAGAGGCTTATCTGCACCTCGCTGTCTGTTGGATTTTCTGCGGTAAAATCCATATAAAAGCCGGGTGTAGACGAAATATCGCTGTTATGGGGCACAAAGGGCGACACCGCTTTAATACTGAGCTTGCAGGACAATGCGCTGTCAATGTAATTTATGTCACACACGGGAAATCTTCCGTTAAATTCGATTTTTTCCACGGGCTTGTTCCAGGAAAACATACGGTAGGTAAAGTCATCGGCATCGGTCTTCATTCCGAGCTTTCTGACGACGGGCTTTCCCTCCGCTCTCTTTTCTCTGACATAGAAAGAAAGTGCACCCGTACTGCCCTCACCGTCATCAGCCTTCCTCTCAAAGCAGACCTCAGAGATTCTCGGCTGATTGGCAATAAGCCAGGAGTGAAACTCACCGTCCGGAAAAAGCTCAATACTGCCGGCTCCGATTCCGCCCAAGGCAATACCGCTCGTATGTGTTTTTGTTGTAACAATCCTTGCCATAATTTCTTCCCCCTTACTTATAATTCCATTATAGCGTAATCCGTGAATAATTCAATAAGCAAAATGTAAACAAAAATCCCCTGTCCGAAAAAACGAACAGAGGAAATTTTACTTTATTATCCGTACAGAATACGTTTAATTATTTGCTTGCTTCTTCGATAGCAACTGCACAAGCAACTGTCATACCAACCATGGGGTTGTTACCTGCACCGATAAGACCCATCATTTCTACGTGAGCGGGAACGGAGGAGGAGCCTGCAAACTGAGCGTCAGAGTGCATTCTGCCCATTGTGTCTGTCATACCGTAGGAAGCGGGGCCTGCAGCCATATTGTCGGGATGAAGAGTACGGCCTGTGCCGCCGCCGGAAGCAACGGAGAAGTACTTCTTGCCGATTTCAATGCATTCCTTCTTATATGTGCCTGCAACGGGATGCTGGAAGCGGGTGGGGTTAGTGGAGTTACCTGTGATGGAAACGCCAACACCCTCGTGATGCATAATAGCAACGCCTTCGCGAACATCGTCTGCACCGAAGCAGCGAACCTTAGCTCTGGGGCCGTTGGAGTAAGCCTTTTCGCTTACGATTTCAAGCTTACCTGTCATATAATCGAACTTTGTTTCAACGAATGTGAAGCCGTTGATTCTGGAGATTATCTGAGCAGCGTCCTTGCCGAGACCGTTAAGGATAACCTGAAGGGGTTCCTTTCTAACCTTGTTAGCGGAGTTAGCAATACCGATAGCACCTTCAGCAGCTGCGAAGGATTCGTGACCTGCAAGGAATGCAAAGCACTTTGTTTCTTCTCTTAAAAGCATAGCAGCAAGGTTACCGTGGCCGAGACCAACCTTTCTGTCGTCAGCAACTGAGCCGCGGATACAGAAAGCCTGAAGACCTTCACCGATAGCTTCAGCAGCGTCAGCAGCCTTTGTGCAGCCCTTCTTGAGAGCTATAGCTGTGCCTGTGATGTAAGCCCAGCAAGCGTTTTCGAAGCAGATGGGCTGAATACCCTTGATAAGGTTATAAACGTCAATACCCTTGTCATCGCAAATCTTCTTTGCTTCTTCGAGGGAGGCGATGCCGTACTTGTTAAGAGCTGCGTTTACCTGATTTATTCTTCTTTCGTAGCTTTCAAATAATGCCATTTTAAA
>JAZNAI010000078.1:0-9704 GCA_045586465.1 Acutalibacteraceae bacterium
ATTTTCTTCCACTTATTTCCCTCAGGGGCAGACAAAAGACCGCCTACACTTGCAATAATGCAGGAGCCAAGTCCCATTCCTTCTGCTGCAACAGCGATATTCTCTACCATTATTCCGCCATTCATCGCATTACCTGCGGATTCGGCGAAAATAAAGAACATCGCAGGAGCACCCTGATATACGGGATTCACATCCCAGCGTGTGTATGCAGGAGTATCCCATCCGACCTTATTCTTAAAATCGGTATTGAGTGCATCGAGTGCCTTTTTATCGGCAAGCACTCTCACATGGCATGCTTGAGAATTTCTTCCGCTGGGTGCCCACATGGCACAGTCAAGAAGAGTCTGAAGAATTTCATCGGAAAGGGGGATATCCTTATATGCACGGATTGTTCTTCTTTTAAGAATTGCTTCAACAACGGGATTCATCATCTTTTTTCAGCCACCTTTTCAAATATTCTGCTTACAAGCGCCGTGTCTCTGACGGACTGATAGGCATTGCACATAATGTTGATTTTTGACTGCAGAGGCTCTTCACTTACGATTTTAAGACATTCTGTGCGAAGGTCTCCGAAAATCAGAGGCTCAGTCAGGATGTTTATTTTATACACAAGGTAAACGTCCTCGCCGTACTGAAAAATTCTGACGGTGCCCTCACCCTGAGCCTTTACGGTATCAAAGAAGATTGCAGGAAATTGATGGTCATTTCTGTCAATTACCTCGGTTTCGTATGTGCGCTCGCTTAAAGGGAATTCCTTCAGGATTTCCTCATACGCCTTATCTATGCCGTAAGAGGAGGCAACGGAGGATGCCGCCTTATTGTAAACGGAATTAAGCTTATTAATTTCCTCATCAGTCAGGGGACTTACGTTTCCGTAAACATCAATATTTTTAAGGGGTGTACGGACAAACTTGAAGGCTACATAGTTTTCCTGAAGAGCTCCCCTTAAGACTGCATCGGAGATTTCGTCCGTTCCGCCCTTGTCGAAAAATGCCGTGCGGAGCTTTTCAATATAGGCTTCATAGGTCTTTATTTTAATATAAGTCTGCTTGGAAACGCCGATTTTTCCGTAGTATTCACCGAACATATTCCAGAGAACATTTGCATTGTCGGAGATTTGCACCTTGTCCGCATCGGTAAGTGTAAGTCCCGAGGAAACGAAGGTAGAATTAACCGCCACATAGCGTATGCACATATAGGTTGCCTCGGTAATTCTGCCGTCACGGGTACCTAAAGCCTCAGGGCTGTCCCACACGGTATCGAGGAAATATGAAAATATCTCGGAATCAATGGGAGTGCCGTTGACGGTTATGGGATAGCTTTCTGTTTCCGCCGAGGTGCAGGCAGAAAGTGCGAATATTAAAATTACAAGTAAAACTGATGTGATTTTTTTCATCGGATGCTCCGTATAAGATGTTATAATAATTATATTATATATTATTATATGTTTTTTTCAATGTATTTTTTGTAAACTTGACGGCAATAGCAGGATATGGTAAAATAGCGTGAATAATTCTTGTGAGGTTTTTATTTTGGAAAAATCAATTATTACGTTACTGAAAAGCGGCAGCGCCGTTATATATGTTCTGATTTTCTGCCTTATTCTTTCAATTCCCGTGATCTTTATTTATCAGGCGGTGAAGCCTCCCGTTTTCACCTTCGACACAGTTGCGGTTGAGGAAGCTTTTTCGGGTGACGAAATTATCACGGAAAATGCAGACGAATGGCAGAAGCTTCAGCTCACCCTTTCAGCATCTGCAGGCAAATTCTCTCCCTACAGCTTTTATATTGAGGAATTCGCTTTTTCTAAGGACGTGCCCACTGACAGGATAGAGGAATACAAAATCGTACTGGATGAGCCCATATTCTGCACCAAGGACATAAACGACCCCTTCACACTTTCCGTGTATATTAAGGGAGATGCCGACATAAATGAATTTATAAAGGATTTGTCCTTTAAGGCAAGCGATTACACAAAGTCCTTCGGTGAGTTCAAATTAAAATTCGAGGACGGCAAGGCACAGCTTTTCAAAAAATAACTGAATCAGAGCATTTCGGGGCACTCATCTGCCCCGTTTTTTTGTTTTTTTGTACTGCCACAGAAAAAACTTTCTGTCAAAGGTAACTAACTGCACACGGGACGCCGTGGGCGTCGTCCCCTACAAAGCACATTTTATTTGTAAAAACAATCTTCTTTCCATTCAATCGGATTTCCGTCAATATAATCCCATATTTTGTCGTAGTCCTTTTCTCCTCTGACAATGTGGTCGTAATATGACCTTTGAAATATATTTTCTCCGCACTCTTTATTCACCAAATGCTTTAATGATGAAACATATTTCGGAATTGCAGCACTTGTTTTTGTCGTTTCTTTTTCATTGTGTGACACATAAAGCAACAAATGAATATGATTCGGCATTATAACATAATTCTCGACTGTTATGTCCTCATATACACTTTTACTTGATTCAATAAATTTTTCAACGATTTTACCGATTTCAGTCAAGTTGACACAGGCTGAAACGGCAATTTTCTTTTCGATTGAATCACCGTCATTTTCAATATAAGTCTTGGAAATTTCACTGAGAATACATTTATGTTCTTTTGTACATATTGTAATGAAATATGAACTCATCCAATTATAGTCATAATTTTTAAGCCTTGTATTTTTTCTTTCGGGTAAAGTTTTTTCTTTCACAAAAATCAACCTTTAAGCACATAATATATTTTACGGTGTAGGGGACGACGCCCACGGCGTCCCGCAGGTAGAAATATAAATTACAGAAGTTATGCCCCTGTAAGGCACATTTTTATCAAACACGGAAATTAACACAAAAATTGCAAATTCATCAGGGCGGGACGCCGTGGGCGTCGTCCCCTACAAAGTGAATCTGAATTTTGCGTTCTCCGAAATCCGAATTTATTATGATTCCTCGGGGATAAAAATGAAATCTGTTTCCCAAGCCGGGATGCCTTTGTAGTGGCGCATATAGATTTTGTATGAGGGGTTATACTCAAGAATTTTAAGGGGCAGGGTAAAATAGTCCTCGCTTCGGTGGTAGCAGGCACATACTATGACGGGTCCCAGCTCCTTAATCGTATGCTCTGCTCCCTTAAGGGCGCTGAGCTCATTACCCTCAACATCAAATTTAATGAGAAGCCGACTTCCTGCCCTCAGTCCTTCCTTTTGTGTGACGGTATCAACGGTGAGGGCATCTGCCTCAATTTTTCCGCTTGTGCTTTCGTGGGCTCCCCTTCCCTTGTTATTATCAAGGTACACCTTCCCGTCGCAGTCGGAGACGAGGGCATTATAATATGATATATTTTTTATATGGGCGGTGTTTTCCGTTAGTTTTCTGAAATTTCTTTTATCCGGCTCAACGGCTATGATTTTTGCCTCGGGGAATTTGTCGTAAATTCTGAGCACTGTATCCCCGTTATAGGCACCGAAATCGATATACGTAAATTTTTCAGGTAAATTAAAAAGGTCGGTGTTAGAATACTCGCAGGAGAAGAGGTTTTCTATTTTGCCCGTTAATTTAAATTCCACCAATTTCCTGAAGGTGTCACGGCTTTTTTCGTCGGAAAGGCTTTCGTACACCCTTGTGAGTTCTTGCCTGTGTGCTTCAAAAAATGCTGTACTGAAAACATTTTCCCCGTAAACGGGCACGTCGGGGGCGGAGATTTCGTTGGTTTTTGCAATTTCCCTTACAAATGACAGCACCTCTTCACGGGCAGAACCGAAGCACATAAGAACCCTCATATCGGGAAAGCGTGAACGCAGAGCCTCAAAGGTCTCCACCTTATACCCCCTGAAAAAGCGGTCACGGACAAAGGCGGTGCTTGAAAAAATACCGCTGATTTTTATATTTTCACCTTGGAGGATATCTATTATCCGGTCAGCACCGTTTCCCGTGCCGTAAAGCACAACGGGACGGGGGTCGGACTTAAGTTGTGTCCAGATGTCAGTTGACGGAGCAAATTCGGAATTCGGATGTCGGGAATCGGAAATGTTCATAAATTTCACTTTCTGAGTTTTTCTTTTATTTTAACATAATAAATTCAGGAGGCAATAATTATTTCGGAAAGTAATGGCAAAAAGAGTATTTAAACGCAAAAAAAGGTCCCCGATTGGGAACCCTTTTTTAATTATGCATAATTCAAGAAATAATATTTCAAGTAATTACTGAGGAAGGTATTCGTCCTTCTCGAAGTTCTTTGTGATAACGATAGAATCAAGGAACTTCTTAACTTCTTCAACAAAGCTCTGGATGAAACCGAGAACATCATTAATGATTGCCTGGAAATCCATTGTGTGCACCTCTTTTCAAAATTAAATAAAACTAAAAACAAAGCGATAAATTAGCCCTCTGTTGTTGTCTCTGTTGCTTCAAGACTTTCGAGCCATGCACTTGTCTGGTCGAACATCTTAATAATCTTAGCAATCCAATACTTAAGCCAAGCAAAGAACTGTTCCATTATGTTGCACCTCACTTTTCAAAAAAAAATGGTAGTGAATAAAAATTTTAATTATTCGGGAATTTTGAATTCAACGTCAGTCTTGAAGCCTTCGATGAAAAGTCTGAGCTTAGCTGCGAAGTCCTTGATGAAACCAACGATATCGTCGATGATCTTTTCGATTGTTGCGAAATCCATTACGTTGCACCTCACTTTGAAATAAAATAAAAGTTAAAAATTTTTAGCTGAAATTATTCAGCAGCTGTTGTGCCTTCGAGCATTTCGCCGAGACCGCCAAGCCAATCAAATGTCTGCATGAGACCCTTGATGAGTTCCTTAAGCCATGCTGCAAGGTAAGCGATGAGAGCTTCTACGTTCATTATTCTGACCTCACTTTCGTTGTAAAATTGTATAATATTCCTTAAGAATATTTTTACGCTATTATATTACCAAAACAAAATGGTGTTTTCAAGAGTTTTTTGGCACATTTTACATTGTTTACATTTATAACAAATTGTTGCAAAGATTCATTTAACAAAACCTTAACAAACAGGTCATTTTCAGACATATTGCAGTATTTTGTTGTATTTTCTTGTAAACAAACAATCAATTGTGAACAAAATATTACAGGATTTCAAATTTTGTTCATATTTAACACATCTGAATTGTGGCTTTTAATGAGAGTTTCCTGCTGTTCTGCCGTAAAAGCCCTGCAGTCGGCATCCCCGCCCCCGAAACAAAGAGAAAAAAGCCACCGACGAGTTTATTATGCAGAATTCCCCTCACTAAAATAATTTACAATCAGAATTATATATTAAACGGACATATTGTCAACAATGAAATTGTAAGCAATATTTCCGTTATCGGAAAAATTACAGCTGTTTTTTCAACATACATTATTGATTTTTTTCCGATAATGTGTTAAAATTTATCAAGTTAATCAAAAGGAGAAAGCTTATGCAGTATTTATCTGTTGCACAAGTAGCTAAGATGTGGAATATGACTGACAGAAATGTCAGAAAATATTGCGCAGACGGAAAAATCCCCGGTGCGTTTCTGACCGGTAAAACCTGGAGCATTCCCGAAAATGCCGAAAAGCCTCGACGCAGCAATGCCTCATCAAACAACAGTAAAACTCTTTTGAATATACTTCAGGAGCAAAAGAGTGCTCGTCTTTCAGGCGGCATTTACCACAGAATACAAATTGACCTTACTTATAATTCAAACCACATTGAAGGCAGCCGTCTTTCTCATGAGCAGACACGGTTTATTTTTGAAACCAATACAATCGGAATAACAGATGAAAGTATAAATGTGGATGACATTGTTGAAACATCAAATCATTTCAGATGCATTGATTATGTAATTGATACAGCTAATCATAAGCTTTCCGAAAAATACATCAAGCACCTTCATCTTCTTTTAAAAAGCGGTACCAGTGATGCTGCCAAGGATTGGTTCAATGTGGGTGAGTACAAAAAACTGCCTAATGAAGTTGGCGGCACACAAACCTCAGAGCCTGAAAATGTACAGTATGAAATAAGCAGGCTTCTGGATGAATACAACAAGAAAAATACTGTTACACTTGACGATATCATCAGCTTTCATGTACAGTTTGAAAAGATTCATCCCTTTCAGGACGGCAACGGCAGAGTCGGTCGGCTTATTATTTTCAAAGAATGCTTGAAAAATAATATAATCCCGTTTATAATTGACGAGCAGCATAAGCTTTTTTATTACAGAGGCCTTAAAGAATGGCCAAGAGAAAAGGGATTTCTTACGGATACCTGTCTTTCGGCACAGGACAGATTCAGGGAAATTCTTAATTATTTCCGTATCGACAATTGACAAAAAAAGGAGAATAAAGATATATGAAACTTGGTATAGTCGGATTACCCAATGTAGGTAAAAGCACACTTTTCAATGCGCTGACAAATGCAGGGGCACAGGCGGCAAACTACGCCTTCTGCACAATTGAGCCCAACGTGGGCGTGGTATCGGTGCCCGATTACAGAATTGACAAGCTGGCTCAAATGTACTCCCCCGACAAGATTACCCCTGCAACAATTGAATTTGTTGACATTGCAGGTCTTGTTAAGGGTGCATCAAAGGGTGAAGGTCTCGGAAACAAGTTCCTTTCCCACATCCGTGAGGTTGATGCAATCATTCACGTGGTTCGTTGCTTTGAAAATGACGATATTATGCACGTTGACGGAGAAATTGACCCCGTCAGAGACATTGAAACCATTAACCTTGAGCTGATTCTCTCGGACACAGAGATTCTCCAGAGAAGAATTGACCGTGACACCAAGGCTATGAAGGGTGACAAGTCCCTGGCAGGTGATGTTCAGTTCTTCAATTACTTAAAGGAACAGCTCGACAACGCCGTTAATGCACGTGCAGTTGAAATGACAGACGATCAGAGAGAATTAATGGCATCCGTTGCACTTCTCTCCTCAAAGCCCGTAATTTATGCCTGCAATATGAGTGAAGAGGACTTTTCGGGTGACATAAACGAGAACAAGTACTTCTGCAAGGTAAAGGAAATTGCCGCCGCAGAGGGCAGCGAGGTGCTTCCCATCTGCGCAGAGCTTGAAGCACAGATAGCAGAGCTTGAGGGTGAGGAAAAGGAAATGTTCCTTTCCGAAATCGGCGTTGAAAAGGGCGGTCTTGACAGACTTATTCAGAAGAGCTATGACCTTTTAGGTCTTATGTCATACCTGACAGCCGGCAAGCCCGAGGTCAGAGCCTGGACAATCAAGAAGGGCACAAAGGCACCTCAGGCAGCAGGCAAGATTCACTCCGACTTTGAAAGAGGCTTTATCCGTGCAGAGGTTATCTCCTTTGACGACCTTATGGCAAACGGCTCTATGGCTGCTGCAAAGGAAAAGGGTCTTGTAAGAAGTGAAGGAAAGGAATACGTGATGCAGGACGGCGACATCGTTCTGTTCCGTTTCAACGTTTAATATGGAAAACAAGGGCTTCGGCAGAATATCCCCTCAGGATACCGAGGAGTTTATTGAGGTTACGGTGACCTTCCGTGACGGCGAGGTGACAGAGGCAGTATTTTCCTGTTCCGACGATGAACACCTCAGAGACTGCGGTGAAACGATTTGCCGTATGATTATGTACCACACGGCAGAGGACATTATGCAGGTAACAAATAACGTTGTTTTTTACAACACGAAAAATGACCTTCCCCGTGAGAAATTATATCTCGGCGCAATGGCAGTTATGGCGGCAAAAAAAGCCGTTGCCGATTGGGGAAGAAAGCACGGAATGAAATTCGAGAACACAACAGGATGCAGCTGCTTTTGATAAATAATTTGTAACAAATTATTTATCAGTGATATTTTTTGCTTCGCAAAAAGTTATATTGCTCCGCAGTGATATTAATGCTGCGCATTAGTGATATATTTTCCTACGGAAAATGCTTCGGGAGGGTTTTCACCCTCCCGTTTTTTTGTTTCTTTGTGTAGGGGACGTCGAGGACGCCGACCCCTACAAGCTGAAGACAAATATCACATCCGACAGAAATATCTGCAGACATTTTATTTTTGATATAGCTTCTTAGTCTGTGAACGGGGTTCGCAGGTCATACGTACACCCAGTTTTTTGAAGGTCTGCACGTCAACAGTTGCCAGCATTACCGAGGAATGTGCCTCAAGTCCTTTGAGAGCCGGAAGCTGTTCAAGAGCCTTCTTTGCAATGGGGTTGTCCACGGCGCAGATCGAGAGAGCTATAAGCACCTCGTCCACGTGAAGACGGGGGTTAACACTTCCCATTGAGTCGGTTTTGAGCTTCTGTATGGGCTCAATAATTGAGGGAGACAGAAGAAGCACGTCGTCGGGGATGTCCGCTAAACGCTTGATGACATTGAGTATCATAGCGGAGGATGCACCGAGCAGGTCTGAGGTCTTGCCCGTTACGATTTCACCGCAGGGAAGCTCCATTGCGGCGGCAGGCTCACCCGTTTCCTCAGCCTTATTAAGGGCGGCGCCTACTGCGTGTCTGTCATTTACGGATATGCCCAGCTGATTCATAAGAAGCTCTATCCTGTGGACAACTGCAGGCTCACCGATACCCTGACGGGCAAGGCAGGCTGCCTCGTAATAACGGCGGATAACCTCCTGCTTTGATGCATCGCACACGGCTTCGTCATCAAAAATGCAGTTACCTACCATATTTACGCCCATATCCGTGGGGGATTTATAGATACACTCACCTGAGATTTTGGTAAGAATTGCATTAAGCACGGGGAAAATTTCAACGTCACGGTTGTAGTTTACTGTGGTGACTCCGTATGCCGCAAGGTGGTAGGGGTCAATCATATTGACACCGTTAAGGTCGGCTGTGGCGGCTTCATAAGCGGCATTTACGGGGTGCTTTAAGGGGATATTCCAGATGGGGAAGGTCTCAAACTTTGCGTAGCCTGCACTCTTACCCATTTTGTATTCGTGATAAAGCTGAGAAAGGCAGACTGCCATTTTGCCCGAACCGGGACCCGGAGCGGTTACAACAACAAGCTCTCGCTCGGTTTCAATAAAATCGTTTCTGCCGAAGCCCTCGTCACTTACGATAAGGGGGATGTTTGCAGGGTAATCGGGGATGAGATAGTGTCTGTAAACCCTGATACCGAGGCTTTCGAGTCTCTTCTGGAAGCTGACGGCTGCTGCCTGCTCGGCAAACTGAGTGATGCAGACGCTGCCCACAAAGATTCCGATTTCTCTGAAGGCATCTATAAGACGGAGCGTGTCGGCATCGTATGTAATACCGAGGTCCCCTCTTCTTTTATTCTTTTCAATTGCATCCGCCGAAATGACAATAACCATTTCCGCACGGTCTCTGAGCTCATAGAGCATCCTGATTTTGCTGTCAGGCTGAAAGCCGGGAAGCACACGGGATGCGTGAAAGTCGTCAAAAAGCTTACCGCCGAATTCAAGATAGAGCTTTCCGCCGAACTTGTCAATTCTCTCCTTGATGTGCTGTGACTGCAGTCTCAGATATTTTTCATTATCAAAACCAATCTTTGCCATAATCTACCACCTTCTGTATCCACAAGAATATATTATAGCATATATTAAAATAAAGTCAAAGGGAATTTAAATAAACACAAAGTGGAAAACGCAGAACGAATTAAAAATCGGAATTTTTTCGGGACGCAGTATTTTTTGCCTTTCCTTGTAGGGGTCGGCGTCCCCGAGGGTTGATTCTTTTGTAGGGGACGACGCCGGCGGGGGCCCGCA
>JAZNAI010000079.1:0-5159 GCA_045586465.1 Acutalibacteraceae bacterium
CATAGGCTATGCCGCCGGCTATCCGAGGCTTTCCTCAAACAAAATGTATATGCTTGTAAACGGCAAGAAGGCACCCGTTCTCGGAAACGTATGTATGGATCAGACCATTATTGATGTAACGGGCATTGAGGGCGCAAAGGAAGGAAAGACCATAACCGTATTCGGCTCGGATAACGGTGCATACCTTGATGTGGGTGAAATCGCAAGATGCGCAGGAACCATAAACTATGAAATTCTCTGTTCCTTAAGCCGCAGAGTTCCCAGGGTTTACATAAAGGATAATGAATTTTTTGATACTACAGATTATATGCTTTAAGGAGAATTATTATGGTAAAAAGATATAAAACAATTCTCAGCGTCTTACTTTGTGTGCTTACGGTGTTTGCCGTAATTACCGTAACGGGCGTGGTTGATATCAATAAGATAATAAACGAAATGGAAAATTCAACAACGACAGCTCCCGAAAAAACGGTTGCGGACGTGTTCACAACCTATACGGAGGCAGGCTTTCCCCTTCTCAGCACAGACATTCCAGGTGTTTTCTATGCAATGAGCAAAACGGGTGACGTAAGCTTCTTCAGAGCGCAGAACGGTAATATTGAGAAAATCTCCGACGTGGGTGTGTTTGACGTTACCGTTACCTGCAGCGGTCAGAAGCTTCCCGTGACAATTCACTACGTTGAGGTTGACGGTAAGACTGCGGGCTACGGTCTTTTTACAAATGCAGACCATCCCGATGTTTTCCTTTACGATTATGCATTTTTCAAGGTAACGGATCAGTTTGACGGCTATGATTCAAGAAGTGAGCTGCTTTTACTTGCAGATATCGAAAAAGCACGCTTCTATGATGAAAACAAGGTTTACAGCGAAAGCTTCTATCTTTACGACAGTAAGGAAACAAAGAATTTCCTTAACGAGGATCAGAGAATTGTTGACCTTAACGCAAGACTCAGAGCTGACTACAAAATGTTCACCGACGGAATCCTGCATCAGACCGATGATAAGATTCTTTTCTTCTCATCACGCTTTTATAACGATTACGGTCATTCCGAGCAGGTTGATATCTTTATCAGCGGCGGTTACGGCGAAAACGTTGATAATAACAGATATATACTTGACGTTGCATCTCTTGATTTCTGGGAGACTGACGAGGGCATACGCTACTTAAAGCTCAAAAGCACAGAGGAATCCGATGCTGCGGCTGTAACGGCATTTTCACTTATGAATTATAAGGACAAAAAGGAAGAGGAAATCATATCCTTCGAGGGCTCTCTCAAGGAGGACTATATTCTTTCCGGAACAAAGCTTTTCAATATCAAAACAGGTGAAATTTATGACGTTATAACGGGAGAAAACGTTAAGTTTGATTACGGTAAGTTCAGTACCTCCTTTACTCCCGATCTGTTCAAAGCAGGTGAGGACGGAAGATACTGTCTCATAAGAGGAAAGAGCAATCTCGGTAAGCCCTCTCTTGCAATTATTGACACCGAAACAGGTGAAAGCTACACCTATACAGATAACGTTTTCGGTCATATTGCATCAATGCAGGCACTCTCTGACGGCACAATCGTTTTAAGTCTTGCCGCAAGCGAAACGGCAGAAAGCTACTATCAGCTTACTGCAAAAATCGGTGAAGCAGATGCTCCCGTTGAAATAGTAGGTTAAAAAAAGAATAAGGGTATCAACCTTGCGGTTGGTACCCTCATTTATTTTAACTATGAGCTTTAATCTTTAATAAAATGCTCCATTAAATCCGTGCCCCTGGCAAAGTAATTTCCGGTAGCCTTTGCGGTGTTCTCGGTAACCGTTGCAACACCGCCCATTTCCTTGTTTTTATGATAAATCATATAAGGCACAGCGTCTCTTGCGTGGGTGTTGGTCTTTATGGGTGTAGGATGGTCGGGGAGAATCATCACCTTGTAATCATCGTACTTTTCGAGGGCTTCGAGAACAACGGTGAGCACCTGCTCGTCAATGATTTCAATGGAACGAACCTTGTTTTCGGGCTCGTTTCTGTGACCGCATTCATCGGGAGCTTCAATATGTATGTAAACGAAGTCCTGACCCTTTGCCCATTCCTCTGCGGCGCACTGAGCCTTGCCCTTGAAGTTTGTGTCAATATAGCCCGTTGCACCCTCAACCTCGGGAGTATTCATTCCTGCACATATGCCGATGCCCTTAAGAAGGTCAACTGCTGAAATAATACTGCCCTTGAGACCGTATTTTTTATGGAAATTGTCAAGCTGAGGCTTTGTGCCCTCGCCCCAGAGCCATATTGAGTTTGCGGGACGAAGGCCCTTTTTTACTCTTTCGATATTAAGAGGATGCTTTGAAAGTAAATCGTAGCTTTCCTTCATCATCTTTATAAGGTCCTTTGCATTTTCGCTGTCGGAAAGATATGAGCCTACAACTCTGCCCGAAATATCGTGAGGAGGAGTCATATTGCCGAGATTTGTTGTACCGCCGTGCCAGGTAAGGCAATGACGGTAAGCAACACCGGGATAGAAGGTGAAAACGTCGTTTCCGAAATGCTCTTCAACAGCCTTTATAAGCACAGCCGCATCCTCTGTGGAAATGTCACCTGCGGAATAGTCAACCATAGTCTTATCTTCATAATTTTCCTCATCGGAAAGGGTAACAAGATTACAGCGGAGCGTAACGTCCGTATCGAGAAGCTTTACACCGATGCTTACTGCCTCAAGAGGGCTTCTGCCCGTATAGCTCTTAGTTGGGTCATAGCCGAGAACACTTAAATTTGCAACGTCGGAGCCGGGCTTTAAGGAATCGTCAACGGTCTTTACAAGACCTACCTCACCCTTCGCCCCCATTTTGTCAAATAAGGGCTTGTTTGCAACCTCCATAGGGGTTTTTCCGTTTAAGGCATCAACGGGATAATCCGCCATGCCGTCATACAAAACAACACAATATTTCATAAATAAAATCCTCCTATTAAATCATAATTTAGTAAAGAGATGTGAGTACGGTAGGGGCGGGGTTTCCCCGCCCGTTACATAACTTTTGTAACTTTCGTTTGCAAAAAAATAACAACCCTCGGGAACGGGAGGGGAGACCCCTCCCCTACGAGCACAAAGGCAAATTGCTTCTGTAAATTATGATTTACCAGCCGCAAATGTCGGCTTTCTGTAAACCGCCGATGATTTTTTCCTTGAGTGACGGGTATTTTTTCTCAAGCTCTGCTAAAAGCTCCTTCATCTCGTTACGGTTGCTTGTTTTATCCATGGGACAGGGACTTTCCACCGTAGGTAAATTCATTTTCCGTGCGGCGGATAAAACCTCCTTTTCCGTTGCAAGAATCATAGGTCTTATCATCGTAAGGTCCTTGCGTGAAAGGTAGGTTACGGGACGGAAGCTTTCAATTCTGCCGCCTGACAGCAGATTCATCATAAAGGTCTCTGCCGCATCATCCATATGATGTCCGAGGGCTAATTTTGTACATCCCGTTTCCTTTGTCATATCGTGAAGAATTCCTCTTCTCATTCTTGCACACAAGGAGCAGGGATTTTTTTCTTTTCTCGTTTCAAAAATAATATGATAAAGCTCGGTTTCCCTTATTATATGCTCGACACCGAGGCTTTCGCACAGCGCCGTAATTTCCGCAAAATCCGTTTTTTCTCCGAAAAAGCTCATATCTGCGGTTATTGCCTTTACCTCGTATTTCACGGGATAGAATCTACGCATTTCGGAGAGCGCATAAAGAAGAGCCAGGGAGTCCTTGCCGCCCGATACACCGACGGCAACAACGTCCCCCTCTTCTATCATATTATATTTTTCCATAGCCGCACGCATACGGCTCATTAAATTCTGCATATTAACCGAATCTCATTTTCTTAAGGTCACGGTAATTGATAAGCTCAATATTCTGAGACTTTATAAATTCAAGGGTCTTGGGATCGGAGAAGAGCTTATATTCCCAGTTTCTTCTCTGCCAGGAGCCGCAGATACCCTTGATTTCCTCTGTTTCAATAACGGGGTGAATGTAGGTTTCAATGATACCCTCGGGGAAGGAGCGGTATTTTTCAAATATATATTCTCTGAAATTCTCATAGCTTTCACTCTGGGGACCGTTCCAGTCACCGGGCATAAGATAGTCGAGAATTGCAACGCCTGCGGCATTTGCACCCTGAACCATAGGCTCAATAAGTGCTTCGACAGCCTCCTTGGGAACATTTATGTCAAGCATCTTGTTTCCGAACTGCTCATCCGTAAACTTTGAGGGGAAGCGGAAGGGCATCTGACCGTGCTTTGCACATTCCTCAATTGTAACCCCGAGAAGCTCGAATCTGCCCGTAGCAACACCGTAAAGTGAGCCCATATGATTGTCAAAGTGTGAGGGAGTAAAGCCGTACTGTGCGAGTCTGTCGTACTGAGCGTTGATTTCCTTTCTTACGTCCTCGAGGTCTGCGTGCTCCTCAAACTGATCGGATTCGTGCCACATAAAGCCCTCCTCGTCTCTGAGGGAAGGAACATTTTCTGCAACGGGAGTCCAACGGTAATTTCCCCATTCCGCAGTTGTTGTAAGGTGAAGACCTACTGCATATTCGGGGTGAGCTGCTGCCCATACTGCGGCTTCCTTTGCCCAGGGGCAGGGAGCCATAATTGTAGCGGAGGTGATGCCGCCCTTTTCAAAGAGGTCGTAAACCGCAAGGTTTGCACTGCGGCACATACCGAAGTCGTCAGCATTGATAATAAGATATCTTTTCATTTTTCATCTTCCTTTTCTGTTGTAATGTAGTCTAATATTTTATACATAATCTGTAAGTCAACAACCGCATCAAAGAACACGCCCTCGGGGCGGTACTCTTCTCTGAGTATTCTTGACGTATTTCTTATTTCGTTTGCAAGTGAGCCAAGGCTAAAGGGAATCAGCAGAAGCACTCTCCTTTTCGTTGCAGGCATATTCTCCGATATGCACTCTAAAAGTGAATCTATTCCTACACCGTTAAGGGCAGATATTTTGACCGTGTTTTTTGTTACGGGCAGAAGATATGAGTCTGCAATATCACACTTGTTATAAACGGTAATTATGGGCTTTCCTTCGCCGCCCAGCTCCTTTAATATCTCCTTTGTAACCTCCAGCTGCCCCTCGCATTCAGGGTCTGAGGCATCGCACAGAATTATGAGAATATCCGCATTTGTTG
>JAZNAI010000080.1:0-14130 GCA_045586465.1 Acutalibacteraceae bacterium
TTAAAGTGTACGGAATGCGGAAAGCTTCTGCATATGGGACATTCTTTAAGTGAAAAAATGCTTTCGGATATTTTAGGAGAAAGTGATTTTTCCGTTAAGGTTGACAGCACCACGCTTTTCGGCTGCTGTAAGGATTGCAGATTAAAGGAAGGGTAAAATAATGATAAAAAAGTTAACGGCTTTAATGCTTGTACTTATACTTGCCGTGACGGGGCTTTGCTCCTGCGGCGGCACAAAAGAGGAGCAGGGCGGACTTCAGATAGTCTGCACGGTTTTCCCCTATTATGACTGGGTAAGAAATCTTACAAAGGGAATTGAAGACGTAAACGTCACGCTGCTTCTTGATTCGGGAACGGATCTTCACTCTTATCAGCCTGCGGCAAAGGATATAGTTACAATTTCCTCAGCAGATATATTCATTTACACCGACGGCACAAGTGACAAGTGGGTTTCTGACGTACTTAAAACCTCACAGAATGAAGACACCGTAATTTTTCCTATGATGACAAATCTTCCCGAGGAGAGCCTTTTCTGTGTTGAGGCTATAGGAGAAGAGGAGCATCACCACGAGGAGGGAGAAGAGCACAATCACGCACATGACGAGCACATATGGCTTTCCGTTAAGAATGCAATGAAGCTTTGCGAAGGCATAAAAAACGTCCTTTGCGACCTTGACCCTGAAAACAAGGATACATATACGGCTAATTTTACGGAATATTACACAGAGCTCCAAAATCTCCATAAGGCATACAGCGAAACACTCGGTGAATGTCAGAAGAATACTGTTGTTTTTGCCGACCGTTTCCCCTTTATTTATCTTATAAATGACTACGGTCTTTCATATCACGCGGCATTTTCGGGCTGCTCGGCAGAGAGTGAAGCAAGCTTTGAGACAGTAAAGAGGCTTGCAGACGAAATTGACACGCTCGGACTTTCTCATATACTTATAACGGAAACCTCCGACGGCTCGGTTGCAAATACGGTAAAGAACAGCACCAAGGACAAGAATCAGGAGATTCTCGTTCTCAATGCACTGCAGTCCGTAACGAAGGAAAATCTTGCTGATTCATATATTGAGGTAATGACGGAAAACCTTGCAATACTCAAAGAAGCTCTTTCATAAGAAAGGAATAATAAATGGCACAGCTTATATGTAATGACGTAACTCTCGGCTACGAGGGAAAAACCGTAACCGAGCACCTTACGTTCGAAGTAAATCAGGGTGATTATCTTTGCATTGTCGGTGAAAACGGCGCAGGAAAAAGCACCCTTATCAAGGCTCTTTTAGGGCTCAAAAGTCCTATGTCGGGCGAAATTTCAACGGGAGAGGGCTTAAAATCAACGGAAATCGGCTATCTTCCTCAGCAGACACTTATTCAGAAGGATTTCCCCGCATCCGTTAAGGAAATCGTGCTTTCAGGTCTTCTTAACAAATGCGGTATGCGCCCCTTCTACTCAAAGGCACACAAGGATTATGCCGAAAAGCAGATGGAGAGAATGAACATCTCGCACCTTGCAAAGCGCTGCTACAGAGAGCTTTCGGGCGGTCAGCAGCAGAGGGTGCTTCTTGCACGTGCTTTATGTGCTACGGGGAAAATGCTTCTTCTTGACGAGCCCGTGGCAGGTCTTGACCCCAAGGTTACGGCGGAAATGTACGAGCTTATTGAAAAGCTCAACCGTGAGGACGGAATTACCGTGATTATGGTATCCCACGACATAAATGCGGCAGTAAAATACGCTTCGCACATTCTTCACATAAGCAGCACTCCCCTTTTCTTCGGCACAAAAGAGGACTATATAAATACGGACATCGGCAAGACCTTTACCCGTCAGACAGGGGGTGCCGTGTAATGGAAATGATTACGAAGCTCGGGGAATATATGCAGTTTCCCTTTGTGCAGAGAGCACTTATCGTAGGTGTACTCATAGCCCTTTGCTCCTCACTTTTAGGAGTAACGCTGGTGCTTAAAAGATTCTCCTTTATCGGTGACGGACTTTCCCACGTAGCCTTCGGTGCTATGGCAGTAGCAGGAATTGCAGGTCTTACAAATGAAATGCTTCTTGTGCTTCCCGTTACGGTAATTGCGGCAATTGTGCTTTTGGCTACGGGCGGTAAAGCAAAAATCAAAGGCGATGCTTCTCTTGCGATGCTGTCGGTTGCATCTCTCGGTATCGGTTATCTGCTTCTGAACGTATTCTCCTCCTCGGGAAACGTCAGCGGAGACGTGTGCACCACCCTTTTCGGCTCCACATCAATTCTTACTCTTTCAGAGTCTGACGTATGGCTTTGCATTGCAATGTCCGTTATCGTGATACTGGTTTTCGTATTCTTCTATAACAGAATCTTTGCTGTAACCTTTGACGAGACCTTCACCACCGCCACGGGAACAAGGGCAAATCTCTACAATCTTCTTATTGCGGTTATTACGGCGGTCATTATCGTGCTTGCAATGAACCTTGTAGGCTCACTTCTTATTTCCGCACTCGTCATCTTCCCGGCACTCTCGGCTATGAGGGTATTCAAAAGCTTCAGAAACGTGGTTATCTGCTCGGCAGCGGTATCCGTCATCTGCTCTCTTACGGGAATTCTTGTTTCAATTATGGCGTCAACACCCGTCGGCTCCACAATTGTTGCAATTGATATTATTGTTTTTGCCGTATTTTACATTATCGGCAGGAAAGGAAAATAATTATGAAAAAAGTATTCACACTCTTACTTTCACTGGCACTTGTGCTTTCCCTTGCTGCCTGCGGCGGCTCTGAGGAGGAAACAACGGCTGAAAACGGGGAAACCGTTACAAATCCCACGGCAGATGCTCTTCTTTCCGACGGTGAGCTTGACACGGGAATGAAGGAAAAGTTTGACCAGATGGAATACTCCGCTTACGTAGACCTTTTCTACAACGACAACGGTGCTTCCTATGAGAGCAAGACCTTTAACAAGGACGGTACGTTTGCAATTCTCAAGGATGCCTACAGTAACGTTACCCGTTACTATGTATGGGGCTATGCAGACAACACAAAGTGCTGTGACTATCAGTGGGAAATCGTGCTTCCCGAGGGAACAGAAATCCCCGAGCCCGGTTCTTACGTAAAGGTTAAGGGTACAATGGAAAAGAACGAAGCAGCTCTTGACGGCTATTGGCTGAAGGATGTTACACTTGAGGTAACGGAAGAGTTCGAAAATGCAGGCTTCGGTATGGATATGACCACTATGAGCCCCACACTCGTAAGAGTTCAGGTAATAAACATTTTACAGTTCCCCGATAATTTCAAGGATATGAAGGTAAGAATTTTCGGCAGAGCACTTTCCGTAAACTCAATCCAGCACCCTTACTATAACGAAAGCTGGTCAATGCACTTTACCGAGACCGACACCGTGCCTGCAATCGGCAAGTACATCCTTCTTGAGGGCACATATAACGATAAGCAGATTACTACAGATAAATTAACCGTTATAGGTTAATCGGTAAATTACGGCGGATTTTTCCTGTTGCTTGTAGGGGACGGCGTCCCCTACAAAGAAATGATACATTTTATTCCTCTCCGGTAAGTCCCTTCTGCCGTTAAGCTCTAACATATTTCATCCCCCCTCGGGCATATACTGTCCTGAGGGGATTTTTATGGAAATTTTGACAGATATAATTCTTCCCGTAACGCTTCTGGTTACGGGGATTTTTCTTACGGTAAAATTAAAATTCGTGCAGGTGAGGTATCTTTTTCAGGGACTTCGGAATATGCTTTCGGGGAAAGGCGGAAAAAACGGGGGCATCAGTCCCTTTGCCTCTCTTATGTCGTCCCTTGCGGCACAGCTTGGCACGGGAAATATCGTGGGAGCAGGCTCTGCCATAATTGCAGGCGGTCCGGGGGCGGTTTTCTGGATGTGGGTCTCTGCTTTTTTCGGTATGGCAACGGCTTATTCCGAGGCTTCCCTTGCAATAATCACCCGAACCTGTGACAAAAACGGCAATCCTTCAGGCGGAACGCCCTATTACATACAATATGCCTTTGAAGGACGGACGGGAAAAATTCTTTCCTCCCTTTTTTCGCTTTTTGCAACAATAGCCCTCGGATTTACGGGTGTGGCGGTACAGTCAAATTCAATTTCCTTTGCTTTGCACGAGGCTTTCGGTCTGCCCTTTTTTGTTACGGGCTTTGTAATTACACTTGCCGCCGCCTTTTTTATTTTAAGAGGCACAAAGGCGGTAACGGGCTTTGCCGAAAAAACAATTCCCGTTTTCGGAGTGCTTTATATTCTTTGCAGTCTCGGTGTAATTATCTTTAATGTAAAAAATCTCCCTGAGGCGGTAAGGCTTATTTTCCTGAGCGCCTTTTCACCGAAGGCGCTTTTCGGGGGAATTACGGGCATCGGCATAAAGGAAGCGATGACTCAGGGCATAAAAAGAGGGCTTTTTACCAACGAGGCAGGTATGGGTTCATCACCTGCGGCACACGCTTTAAGCAGCTCCGAAAACCCGCATTTTCAGGGCACTCTGGGTCTTGCCGGAGTGTTTATTGACACGTTTTTAATGCTCGGCATTACCGCTCTCGGTATTATTACGGTGCTTTACACAGGTGAAAATCCGCCGTCCCCTGAGATTACGGGCTCGGAGGCGGTGACGCTCAGTATGGCAAGCATTTTCGGAGAAAAGGGAGCGGCGGTGTTTATTGCCCTTTCCGTTCTGTTTTTTGCATTTGCCTCCGTTCTCGGCTGGAATTTATACGGCAAGACCACAGCCGCTTATCTTTTCGGCAAAAAAAGCGAAGGAATTTATATGCTTTCCTCTTTGTTTTTCACCTTTCTGGGGTGCATAATGCCCGTAAAAACCGTTTGGCTTCTGACGGATGCATTCAATACCCTTATGGTGCTGACAAATGCTCCTGCACTTATAAGGCTTTCGGGAAAAACACGGAAATTTATCCCCGATAATTAAAAAACCTGTTGAAAAAAATCAGCAGCAATGGTAAAATATCCTCAAAATAAGTCAAAAATGAAAGGATTTTAATTATGGAAACTACAACAGCTGCCGAAATCGTGCAGGATATTCAGACGGGTCTTTCACAGATAACGGACGTACCCACAAGCCTTGCCGAAACCGGTGAATACGCAAAGAATCTTATAAATCTTCTGCAGGAATTTGCAGTAACCTACGGCGGAAAGCTTATAGGTGCTCTGCTTCTTCTCATCATAGGCTTCAAGCTTGCAAACGTAATCACAAAGAAGGCTTCCTCTTCAAAGGCATTCGGAAGAATTGACGTATCAACACGAGGCATCATCGTCAATGTTTTAGGCATACTCATAAAGGTCATTATAGGCATTACCGCCCTTGCAATTATAGGTGTTCCGATGACCTCTATGATAGCAGTAATCGGCTCCTGCGGTCTTGCCGTAGGCCTTGCATTACAGGGCTCTCTTTCAAATATTGCAGGCGGCTTTATCATTCTTGTGCTCAAGCCCTTCAAGGCGGGCGATTTCATCACATCGGGCGATATTGCAGGCACGGTTGAGGAAATAAGCATTTTCCACACAAAGGTGCTGACTCTTGACAACAGAAGAATCATCGTTCCCAACTCCTCTATTTCCAATTCAACAATCACAAACGTTTCCGCTCTTAAGGACAGACGTGTTGACCTTACCTTTACTGCCGCTTATAATAACGATATTGACACCGTTGAAAGGGTACTTTCAGACGTTTGCTTAAGCCACCCTCTTGTTTACAAGGACCCCGAGCCCTTCGCAAGACTTTCCGCACACAAGGACTGTGCTCTCGAATATACCGTAAGAGCATGGTGCAAGGCAGAGGATTACTGGACCGTTTATTTTGATCTTTTAAAGAACGTAAAAACGGCATTTGACAAGAACGGCATCAATATTCCCTATCCTCAGCTCACCGTACACACAGACAAATAAGCTTTATCGGACGCATTCTTCTGTTTTGTCGGTTTTCGGCAAACGAAATGTTAACTGTTTATTAATAATATAATATATATATAAAATAATATTGACACTCTGTCATTTTTTTGGTATCCTATTTAAGCTATACATAAAAATGACGGGGTGTCATTTTATGTGCAGAAGAAAAAACTGACAAAATGTCAGTTTTTTTAAGCTATCTTTAATACTTCGTAAATAAAATATTAAAAAAAAGGAAAAATGCGTATCAATGGCAGCTCTTAATAAAAAGCTTGAAAAAAAGATGAAAATAATTGATACTGCTTTTTCGCTTTTCAGGGAACATTCGGTAAATGCTACGGCTGTTGACGACATAGTCAAGGCGGCAGGAATTGCAAGAGGCACCTTTTACCTTTACTTCAAGGATAAAAGCGACCTGCTTGAACAGATAATTCTTTACAAAAGCACGGAGTATATGAAAGCAGTCCTTAAATCCACTCTTTCCGAGCCCTTGGCAGAAAACGGGGATTTTTACGGAAGAGTAGAGGTATTCCTCAACTGCTTTATTGATTTTCTTATTGAAAACAAGGAAATACTTCCCGTGATGTCAAAGAATATGTCATCCTGCATAAAACAGCTTCCCGAGTTCTATGACAGCGAAATAGCAGATATATACTGCTCCCTTATTGACCATATGATGTCATTGGGCTACACACACGAAACTGCTCATATAACAACGCTTATTATTGTGGATATGACCGGTAACGTGTGCTCGGATGCAATTATGTACGAAAAGCCCTACCCCATAGAAAAAATCCGTGATATTGTGGTTTCCTCCGCAATATCAATAATCAGAAACAATGCCCATTTTACAAGAGGTGAAATTCGTGAAACGATTAACTAAGTTTACAGCAACGGTTCTTGTGTTCGTTCTTATATTCTCTTCCCTTCCCGTTTTCAATGCAGGCGCTGTGGAGTTTCCCGAGGGAATTACAAGAGAGCAGACCGAATCCGTGATACCGAAGCTCAATACCCTTCTGAAGCAGCTTATGTCTTCAGGCGGAAAGGACACGGATATAAAGGGAATGCTTTATGACACCCTTTATAAGGACGAAACCGTAAACGGAATATTTAAAGCGATATATACCGCTCTCGGTGAGAATGCCGATGCTCTCTCCGTTATCGGTGTGAATATATCCCCTGCGGCTCTTACAAAGGCGCTTTACGATTATCCTTCAATTTCAAGAAAGATTTCGGGCTGTGCCGATTTGAATGCTGTAATTGCCGCATCAAAGGACTTCAAATGGAAGATTTCCTCCGAAAAGGAATTCGGAAAGGCACTGGCTGCTATGCTCAGCCCCTTCAATGCACTTCTCAATGCACTTCTTTGCTCGGGTAAGGTGTCAATCAACTCCTTCCTTGCAATTCAGGGTGATGACGGCTATCAGAACGCAATCGTTCCGATGCTTACGGTTCTTGACTGTCCCGAGATAATGCCAAGCAGTGAATTTGCCGCTTCTGCCGCAAAGAATCAGAATAACATTATAAGAAATATCGTTTCAATGGTATTCGGTGCTGTAAACAAGCTTCTTGAGGACCCCGTTATCGGTCTTACCGAAACACTTCCCAAGGTTGCTTTATACCTTGACTCGGGAAAGCTTTCCGCTTCAATCACAGCACTTTTAGAGCCCCTTTCACTTAAGGTAGCAGGGGTCCTCACAATTCCCGGAATTGCAGACCTTATCACCTCAGCCGCAAACCTTGAGGGCAGTCTCAACATAGACGAAATGCTTGAAAATCTTGACCTTTCAGGTGTTTTAGGCGAGGACGTACAGCTTCAGATTCCCGAAATTCAGCTCAGCGAGCTTGCCTCCTGCGCAACGGAAAACGGCGGTGTCTATACAGTTGACAGAGCATCTGCCCTCGTTGTTATTATGAATTTCCTGCTTGAGACGGTAAAGCTCAACAAGGACAGCCTCGGCGCTATAATGGGCGGCAACGATATGATAAAGATGCTCGACCCCCTTCTTGCAAAAACAAACGATGAGCTTATAAAGACTGTCGTCGTGCTCTTCTCAATGACTTCTGCACCGCAGAACAATTATCAGTGGGTTTACCCCGCTGTGACACAGACTCAGGTTGCCTATACGCCCACGCTTACGGCAGACGATTATCTTAAGTACCTTGACAAGGTTGACCCTCTTCTTACGGATTTTGTTAAGGAATCCGACCCCGAGGGCACAATAGAAGGAGAAATCAAGAAGGCTATTTACTCCAACTCTCTCGTAACGGAGCTTGTTGTGGGAATATTCTCACTTATAGGCTCACAGGAGACGGCTCCCCTCTTTGCTCTTTTGGGAATGGACGTAACACCCTCGGGCGTTGCGGATTCCATAAATAAGTATTACCCCTACACGGCAAAGCAGCTCTACCGCTTCAATTCCTGGGAGAGACTTAAGGGAAGCTACCTTTCATGGGGCTTCTACGACGGTGATAAGGCAGGCTTCCAGAGAGCTGTAACAAGAGTGCTCACTCCCTTTATTCCTCTTCTTTCCTGCGTGCTTGCAGGTCAGAACGTGACACTTATGGACAGCATCACCATTCCGGGTGCTGACGGCTATAACACCGCAATTATTCCTCTTTTAGAGGCTCTCGGCTGTGATGCTCAGCATATAAAAACCTATCAGCAGTACCAGACGGGTGCCGGTACAACAGCGGTTATTTCTGATATTCTTGAGCCCGTAACGGGACTTATCGACCGCC
Organism: Acutalibacteraceae bacterium; assembly: GCA_045586465.1. Taxonomy (GTDB): domain Bacteria; phylum Bacillota; class Clostridia; order Oscillospirales; family Acutalibacteraceae; genus RUG806. The sequence continues at coordinate 8,657 of JAZNAI010000080.1, forward strand.
TTGCGGCTTCCCCCGTAAAGACAGCCTGTGCAATACTTCCCAACATAATTTATTTTATGGAATCGGGACTTATGAACGGCGTTATTGAAAATATGCTCTACCCCGTAAAGTATATGCTTGATACGGCTGGTATGGGAGACCTTCTCACCTCAGCCTTCAAGGATATGGGTGAAACTGATATAAGCTCACTTGTGGGCGAGCTTACGAAAACTATGGACATGGGAATTAAGCTTCCCGAGCTTGATATAAAGGCTCTCGGCACTCTCGGCACACCCACGGCACTCACAAGTAAGAGAGTGGCAAACGGTGCCTATGCTCAGTACACATATCTTACGGCAGACACACCTGCTGTTTTCCTTACGATTTTAAGATATCTCGTAACCGCAATCTCTATGGAGGAGAACAGCGGTCTTCTCACGGGACTTATGGGCAGCGAGGGCGGCTCCTCCTCAGAGGGTATGCCTGATATGTTCGCAATGTATGCAGGAAATATCACGGAAAAGTTCAAGAATATGACCAACGATGAAATAATCGAATGGCTCTGCGACCTGCTTTTCAGCGACCCTCCCGTAGCGGAAATCCCCGATGAGAACGAAGAAATCCCCACCATCATTTATGAGGAAAAATTCGAGCTTTCAACTACGGCAAAGCTTCTTATAGTTCTCGGTGTTATTGCTGTTTTAGCTCTTATTTACTACATTCTTTCAGTTACCGGTAAGCTTGACAAGATAAAGCTTAAGAGAAGAAAGAAGCAGGAAATGAAGAGAAGAGCCGAAGAAAGCAAGAAGCTTATAAAGGCAGGCGGTGTTGCGGTTGATTCTATGACCGGCACACCCGAAAAGAAGAAAAAGGAAAAGGCTCCGAAGGTTCAGAAGACAAAGGCTCCCGTAGTAAAGACGGCTCCCGTAATAACTGAGGCTCCCGTTAAAACAGAGACTCCCGTAAAGACTGAGGTTCCCGTTAAAACTGAGGCTATCGGAGAAAATCTCTCCGCCGCTCCCGCAACGGAAAGAAAGCCTACAGTAAATTACACTCCTGCAGAGGAGATAATTTACACAGAGGAAGCACTTAAAATAATTGCAAAACAGGCTCAGAAGGCAGAAAAGCCCAAGAGTGAAAAAGCAATTGCCCGTCAGGAAAAAATACTTGAGAACAACGACAGAAAGGCAGAAAGACGTTCTCAGGCAAAGCTTCCCGACGAAAAGGCTCAGGAAAAGCTTATGAAGAGAAAGCTTTCCGCAGAAAAGAAAGCCCGCAAAAACGAGCTGAAGATTCAGAAGCAATACGAAAAAGCCAAATTACAGGCTGAAAAGAAGCAGAACAAGAAGAAATAATCAGGGAGGGAATTGACAGAAATGCTTGTACTGAAAAACATTGTAAAAGATTACGTTGCGGGCGATACTACGGTACGTGCCCTCAAAGGCATAAACATCAACTTCAGAGAAAATGAATTCGTTGCAATTCTCGGTCCCTCGGGATGCGGTAAGACCACTATGCTTAATATCATAGGCGGTCTTGACAGATACACCTCGGGCGACCTTGTAATCAACGGCAAATCAACAAAGGACTTTACTGACGGCGACTGGGATACCTACAGAAACCATTCAATCGGCTTCGTTTTCCAGAGCTATAACCTCATTCCCCATCAGACGGTTCTTGCAAACGTTGAGCTTGCACTTACTCTCTCGGGTGTTTCCAAAAAGGAAAGAAAGGAAAGAGCAATAAAGGCTCTCGAGCAGGTAGGTCTCGGCGAACAGATTTACAAGAAGCCCAGCCAGATGTCGGGCGGTCAGATGCAGAGAGTTGCCATTGTCCGTGCACTTATAAACAATCCCGATATTCTTCTTGCCGACGAGCCCACAGGTGCTCTTGACACGGAAACCAGCGTACAGATTATGGAAATCCTCAAGGAAATCTCCAAGGATAAGCTCATAATTATGGTTACTCACAACCCTGACCTTGCACACGAGTATTCCACAAGAATCATCAGCTGTCTTGACGGTGAGATTACGGATGACACAAATCCCTTCAATCCCACAGAGGAAGACAGAAAGGCAGAAAACGAAAAGAGGCTTGAGGAGGAAAAGAAGGGCAAGAAGCCTTCAATGTCTATGGGCACGGCATTCTCCCTTTCTCTTCGTAACCTTGTTACCAAGAAGGCAAGAACCTTCCTTACAGCCTTTGCAGGCAGTATCGGTATTATAGGTATTTCTCTTGTTCTTGCCCTTTCAACGGGTATCGAAAACTACATTGACAAGATGCAGAACGACCTTCTTCTTGCAATGCCCGTTTCCGTTGAAAAGGAAGCAATTGATATGAATAACGTTATGGGCGCACTTATGGACTTAGGCTCAACGATGCTTGAAACGGACCACGATCTTGACCAGATTTACGTAAACTCAACCTTCACGGAAATGGTCAACACCTTCATTTCTCAGTCCACAGCCAATAACCTTAAATCATACAGACAGTATATTGAAGACAACCGTGAGAGATTCGATGAGCTCTGCAACGACATTCAGTATAAGTATGAAACTCCCCTTAATATCTATAAGGAGGACACCTCAGAGGGCATTATTCAGGTTAACCCCAACGCAATGCTCGACACCCTTATGGGCTCAACACAGCAGACGGGTTCAATGGCTACCATGACTAATTCAATGACCAATATGTTCTCCTCCTCAATCACAAACTCCTGGGTTGAGCTTATAGGTGACAACGAGCTTCTTTCTCAGCAGTATGAGCTTGTAACGGGCAGACTTCCCGAGGCATACAATGAGGTTGTTCTTATCGTTGACAAGAACAACGAAATCAACGAAATGGTTATGTACGCTTTAGGTCTCAAGGATCAGTCCAAGTTTATGGAGGATATGGTCAATATGATGGCTGCAGGCGGTGAAATGGATACCACAATCGTTGACCAGTATACCTATGACGATATTCTTAATATGAAATTCAGACTTGTCCTCAATCACAATTATTTCGTTAAGGACAAGGAAACAGGCCTCTGGAATGACCAGAGAAACAATATCTACTACGTAAAGCAGCTTATTGAGCAGGGCTTACAGATAAATATTGTAGGTATTTTAAGACCCGACCCCAACAACATTATGTCAACGGGTATGGGAAGCATCGGCTACAGAACAGACCTTATGGACTATGCACTTGAGGAAACACTTAACTCCGAAATCGTCAAGGAGCAGCTTTCACACCCCGAAACAGACGTGCTTACAGGTCTTCAGTTCACTAACCTTACGGTAAACGACTTCTCACTTGCAGATATTGACCTTTCAATCATTGACTTCAAGTATCTTGACCTTACTCCCTTTATGAGCCTTATGGAGGGCATCGACCTTTCACAGATCGACATTCTTAACCTCAACATCGCAGACCTCATTGATTTCAGCGATATGACAGACCTTAAGAAAAAGCTTATGGAGGGCTTCCTTTCCGACGAGCAGGTAATCGCCTTCAAGCAGGCTTACATTGACACTCTCAATGCTCAGTGCTCACTTGAAAAGACTTATGCTTCTATCGGTTATTCATCAGTTGATGCACCCTCTTCAATTTACCTCTATCCCAAGTCATTTGAGGCTAAGGACGAGATAAATGCAATGACCGCCTACTACAACGAAAAGATGGTTGAGCAGGGACATCTGGGCTACACCGTAACACTTACAGACATCATCGGTATGCTTATGTCCACAATCACAAGCGTGCTTAACATCGTTACCGTTGTTCTTGTCTGCTTCGTTGCAATCTCCCTTGTTGTATCATCAATTATGATTGGTATAATCACCTATATTTCAGTTCTTGAAAGAACAAAGGAAATCGGTATCCTTCGTTCAATCGGCGCCTCAAAGGGCGATATTTCGAGAGTTTTCAACGCAGAAACTGTTACTATAGGATTGGGAGCCGGTGTCTTCGGTATTCTGACCACGCTGCTTCTGGAAATCCCCATAAATCTGATGCTCAAGTACCTGACACATACGGGTGCAGCGGCACAGCTTCCCGTGGGTGCGGCTATTGCTCTTGTGGCAATCAGCGTAACGCTTACCTTCGTTGCAGGTCTTATCCCCTCCTCCATCGCAGCTAAGAAAGACCCCGTAGAAGCACTCAGAAGCGAATAAAAATTTAAGGAATCTTCCCAACGGGAGATTCCTTTTTTATTCGCTTCAGTGATATTTTTTGCTTCGCAAAAAGTGATATTGCTGCGCAGTGATATTTATGCTTCGCATAAGTGATATATTTTCCTGCGGAAAATGTTTCGGAAGGCTTACGCCTTTTCCGCTTCGCTCTATCCACAAAAACACGGTAAGTCTCTTCTTACGCCTGATTTCCCCGATTTGAGGAAAGGTTTCAGATTTGCCGTAAGTGCGCCGTATTTCCGCAGAAATACGGATGCAATTGCGGTGAATGTGGAAGCTTTGCCGAAAATCAGAAAATGCTCCCTTTTGTGTGCAATCTAACTAACTTAATCAAGGTCTGATGTCTGTCGGTCAGAGATGGGAAAGAAGAGCAGAATTGACCGTATTTATTGTTTTCGGCGGTGGCAAGGCGTACATCGGTACTCCGAACCGCCGAAAACAAAGCACCTTACATACTTTTGCCGTGGCACAGCACAAAAAAATACCTGTCACTTCGTACGTGGCAGGTATTTATTATTAATATTGTGCGTTAAAGACGGTTAATTATGCCTTCTTTCCGGTGAGGACCTTAATGGTGAAGAGTGTGCCTACCATAAGGACTGCACCGATGGGAAGAGCGATATACCAGTGAGGAACAAAGCCTGCTATAATATAGGTTACAAAGGAAACGCCTGCAACCGTAAGTGCATAGGGAAGCTGAGTTGATACGTGGTTGAGGTGGTCACACTGACCGCCTGCGGATGCCATAATTGTTGTATCGGAGATGGGTGAGCAATGGTCGCCGCAAACCGCACCTGCCATACAAGCAGAAATGGAAACTATCATAAGAGGATTGCCTGCCTCGAAAACGCTGAGCACGATGGGGATAAGAATACCGAATGTACCCCATGATGTACCTGTAGCGAAGGAAAGACCAACAGCAATAACGAAGATGATAGCAGGAAGGAATGCCTGAAGAGCACCTGCGCTGCCTTCAACGAGCTGAGAAATGAATATCTTAGCGCCGAGGCTGTCTGTCATAGCCTTAAGAGTCCATGCGCAGGTAAGAATAAGGATAGCAGGAACCATTGCCTTGAAGCCCTCGGGAAGAGAAGCCATAGCACCCTTGAAGGAGATAACTCTTCTTATAAGAAGGTATACGATTGTAAATACTATTGCAACAGCGGAGCCGATAACAAGACCGACGGAAGCGTCACTGTTTGAGAAAGCATCAATGAAGCCTGCTTTGTCTTCGCCTTCTGCAAAGAAGCCGACTGAGTAAATCATACCGAATACACAGCAGATGATGAGAACAACAACGGGAAGAACAAGGTCGATAACCTTACC
>JAZNAI010000081.1:0-4820 GCA_045586465.1 Acutalibacteraceae bacterium
ACCGTCTCCCCTTCTTCATTCAGGATGCTTTTTATTTTTGCACCGTCTGTGAAAACAGGGGCTGTATCAAGGCTTTTCTGCTTGTGCCAATTGTATGTTCTTTTGGTTTTATCGTGTAGATTTGAAAAAAAATAAAGCACATCGGAAAAGAACTGACGATTTTCAATATCGTAAAGCTTCATAAGAATGTTTCCCTTGCTGTCAGCTTCGATAACCCAGGCAGAGCCTGATTCGCCGGGAGCATCCTTATCGCCTTCAATGTAGTTGAGATTTCCCATTAAAGCAGAAAGTGAGCCGCAACCGACGGCAGTAAAAGCTCCCTGCCATACGGAACGGGGGTCTGCAGGACAGTAGTGGGAATGGCCTGAAAAATCCACAACCTGCGGATATTTACTCAGCACCTTGCGAAGGTCTGTATCTCCCCAGTTTACACTGCCGTAAACAGTAAGGAAGGGATGGGGATGCTGATATACAAAAACAGGCATTTCGGGGTTTTCCGCAGTTGCCTTATCAAGTCTTTCCTTAAGCCAGCTAAGCTTTGTTTTGAAGGTTTTGCCGTTATCATCGTAAGCTACACCGATAAAATGATAACCGTTTATTACAACGTCCGTATCCATTTCTTCACTGATATACTTTTTATAAACAGTATAACCGACAGTTGCATCCACATCACGGTAATCAATAAATTCGTGATTTCCTATAACCGTAAGAAGCTTTGTTTCGGGACGAAGCTTTTCTTCCGTTATTATCTTATACATCACATACTGCTTTTCTGCACCGCCGCCCGAAAAGTCACCTGCAACCATCATTGCATCAAATTTACTGTAAGCGCAGGATTCGGAATATGTATACATATCGTCAAAAAGCTGACCGAAGCGCACGGCAGATGTCTGTCCTTCCTCTCCGTCCAAATGGATGTCTGAGCAGACAGCAAAACGAAGCACGGGAGTAAAATCATCTGGAACAATTGTCTTTTTACCCTTTATTCCGCTTCGAAGGGCAGAAAGACCGAAAGCTGTACTCCAAACGGATGTCAGACTCTTAAATGCAAGCTGTGATATAAAGTTATTATATTTATTCATTATCTTTTACCTCTTTCTCTGCACAATAACACAACCGTCTCAACGTGATTCGTATGGGGAAACATATCAACGGGCTGAATTTTTTTGACCTTGTAGCCGTTTTTTGTGAAATAAATTAAGTCGCGGGCAAGAGTTTCGGGATTACAGGAGATATAAACCACCTTTTCGGGTGCTAATGTGCAGACACTTTTCATAAACTCAACGGTACTGCCGGCTCTCGGGGGATCCATTAAAACAATGTCGATTTTTTCGTTTTCCTCTGCTGCAGAAAGAAGAAATTCCGTAGCATCGGCACAGAAAAATCTGATATTTTCAATATTGTTTATTGAAGCATTGATTTTTGCATCCCTCACGGCATCTCGGTTTAATTCAACACTTATAACCTCTTTTGCATACTGAGATGCAATAATCCCTATGGTACCGACACCTGAATAGGCATCAATCACTCTGTCTTCCTTGGAAATATCCGCAAACTGCATTGCCTTTGAATAAAGAAGCTTTGTGCCCTCATAATTAATCTGATAAAAGGATTTTGGAGAAATACGGAAGCGGAAGCCTAAAAGCTCGTCCGTGATATACCCGTCACCGTATAAAACAAATTCCTTTTCACCGAGCACAAGACTTGTAAAGCTGTTATTCACATTCTGTACTATTGTTGTAATTTCGGGATGTGCTTTTCTTAAAGCCCTGCAGAAATCATTTTTGGATTTGAATATGGGAGTTCCGGTTACGAGTACCACCATAATTTCTCCCGTACCGAAGGCTCTTTTAACAAGAACATGTCTTAAAAAGCCTTTGCCTGTTCTGTCATCAAAAACTGTAAGATGAAAGGATTTCAGAAGATCTCGCACGGTTACTATAATTTCATCTGCTTTTTTATCTTCAATATAGCAGGAATCAACCTTCACGATATTGTGCGTGCTTGACTGATAAACACCTGAAATTATCATACCGCTTCTTGTTCTGCCGAAAGCTGCCTGCACCTTATTTCTGTAGTGATAAGGCTCTTTCATTCCGATAATTCTGTCAACACGGCAGAATCTGCCCAAAAGCTTTATAACCTTTGCCTGCTTAAAGCTCAACTGCTCTTCATAAGTCATATTTGTAAGCTGGCAGCCGCCGCATTTTTTTGCTACGGTACAGGGAAAAACCTTTTCTTTCATACATAATCTCCCAAGAAAAATTGCGGTGAAATCAATCACCGCAATAATTATATTATTATTTCTTAATAAAGTCAAACAGGATTATTCGCCCTTCATCTCAAGAAGCTTTGCTGTGCCGTCATAAACAGCCTGGCTTACCTTGATTGAATCTGTAATTGCAGACTCGATATCGTCTTCGGTAGCACCGAGCTCAACGCTGTATTTTCTGTCGATGAAAAGGTTGATATCCATAATATCTGCAAGACCGTCAACATCAATACCGCTTTCGATACCCTTTTCTGCATATTCCTTCTTAACACCGCCGAGACCCATTCTCATCATCCAGGGAGGAATAGAGATAATCTTTCTGTTGCTACCCATTCCTCTTGCTGCATATACAATCTTAAGGAACTTCTTCCAGTCCATATTATACATACTGATAGGCCATGCCTTTGCACCCTTTGACTTTTCAGCCGCACCTACGATTACTTCGCCGACCTGACGGTCTGTAAGCATTGCAGTACCGCCGCCGGGATACATTGTGCAGGGAAGCTTATCCATCATCTTGATCTGCTCGATAAGGATAACCCATACGGGCTTTCTGCCGGGCTGTGTGCCGAAAATATAAGGAAGCTCAAGAACAGCAACATCGAAATTCTCATCAGCGAAGGAGAATGCAACGTTTTCCTGATCAATACGGCTTCTGATGTAAGGATGCTTTTCGGTAAGCTTCATTTCGGGATACTGCTTTGCAGCATAAGAGAAGTATGAACCGAGAATAACAGAGTTCTTCATACCTACTTCCTTACAGAGGGGAAGAATTCTCTCAAGAGGAGCAATATTATACTTGTAATATGCATCATATACGGGTGCGGGGAATTCAACTCTTTCGTCGATACCTGCTGCAAAAACGAAGCAATCGTAGCCTTCCATCATAGCCTTGATTTCTTCATCGCTCTTTTCATAAATGTTGCAGAATTCAAGCTCCATCTCTTCGGGGATGGGAGCACCTTCGGGAAGAGGAGGAAGAGCAACACTCTTAACCTGATGTCCTCTTTCAATAAAGATTCTTGCAGCCTCACAGCCGAGAAGACCGGTTCCGCCAATCATAAATACTTTCATAACAATAACCCTTTCTCTTAATTTCTTTCAATATTTTACTATTTTTGTAATACTGTTACAATAACAAAGTTTTAACATTCTGTAAAAAAACTCAGTCGAGATACTGCAAATTATTCTGATGCTCATCTGCCGTACGAGCAAGATAGATCTTGCCCTCACCATCGTGAAGGAAATAATAATAGTCGGTATTCTCCGGATGAAGCGCTGCATAAACAGCATCCGCACCGGGACAGCAGATAGGACCTATGGGAAGTCCCGTCTTCTGATAAGTATCATAAACCTTCATATAGTCTGCATACTTGCCCTGAGCTTCAAGTGAATCCTTAAAGTTTTCAATGTACTTAGCAGTTGAGTCACAGTTGATAAAGGGGAATGAAGAAGACTCAAGTCTGTTGTAAAGTACAGAGGCAATAACAGGCATCTGCTCAGCATCAAAGGCTTCTTTTTCAAGAATTGAAGCAATTGTTATAACCTCATCAATCGTATAACCTAATTCCTTTGCCTTTGCGGAATATGCGTCACTCCACTTGTTTTCAAAGTTTTTGAGGAAACGCTCAATAACACTTGCGGGAGATTCACCGATATAGAATTCATAAGTATCGGGATAAAGATATCCTTCAAGCGCTCTGTATCTGAGCTCCTTGTCAGTTAAAGAAGCAAGGAATTCGAAATCCTCAAAAATCTCTTCGCCTTCAAGGGCCTTAAAAAAGGCTTCTGCCGAACAAACACCGCTGTCATCAAGCTTTGCAGCAATCTGGTCTATGTTATAGCCTTCGGGGAAGGTGACCTTAACAGTATTGGAAACAACACCGTTTGAACGGATTTCAAGAAGCATACCCTCAACACCCATAGCGGAATTGAGGAAATATGTACCTGCGGGGAAAACAATCTGCTTTCTGTTGCCCGAAGCATCCGTTCTGGTATCAAGCTTCATAAGCTTTGCAAAAAGCTTACAGAACATAGGATTGTTTATAAGATCCTTTTTGCCGAGCTCGTCAATAACCTCATAAGCATCCATATCCTTATCAAGAACCACTCTGAAATCAGTATCGGAAACATCAATTGCAAGCACGTCGTTGATACAGCCCATAATGGGTATTCTGATAATAAATGCGGAAACAAAAACAATAACCACGATTATTACTGCCAAAACTGAATTCTGCAGATTTGAAGCCTTCTTTTTTCTCTTTCTCTGCGGCGGGCGCTTCCCTGCCGGCTTACCTTGTGCGGTTGTCGGTCTGCTTGACGGTGAAGCCGTTCGCTTTACAGGTTGCTGTGCAGAGTGCTGAACCCGCTGAGATGAAGCTGCGTTATTGCGGCTTCGTGTATTGGCAGAAAAATAAATTTCGCCTCTGTTTTTTACCTCATCCTTGGGCTTTTCTTCGTTTGTGTTGGAATAAAAGCTCTTGAGAAGATCATCATACGAGTCCTTGCTCTTCTTAACTTTATCATCCATATATTAAACCTCCTTGGG
>JAZNAI010000082.1:0-6613 GCA_045586465.1 Acutalibacteraceae bacterium
TTCCCAGCCTTTCAATGGCAGGGGAGTTATAGAGAAGCTGCGAAATCTTCTCCTCAACAGTCATTTTTGCCACAAGCTCCTTTGCACGGAGCTTTGCCGTATTTTTATCCATAACAATACCTCTCTTATTGAAGATATTTCTATTATACAGAAAAACAGAAAATAAACAAGGGCTTTTATGAATAAATAATCGCCGTAAATGGGCAAAAAACAGCCGTGACTGAATCAGCCACGGCAAAAAACAATTTGTTTTACAGGGAGTTTATCATATCAAGATGTGTGAGATACAGCTCATATACCTGCATGTTGGTCTTCATCATGCCGCCCTGAAGTGACATATGGTCGCCTCTGTAAACGGGCATTACGTTCCATACACCTGGATTAACATTGCCCTCTTCATACTGAGCTGAGGGAGCAGAGGTAGGTGCCATTGCGGAAATTGTATTTACAAGACCGTCGTTTTCAAGCCATTCTTCACCGAAAACAAAGCCGCCTGCGGTAACACCCGTATATGCGCCCATTTCGTTTGCGCTGCTCTGGAACATACCTTCCATAATTTTTGTATCTGCTTTATATGTTCCGTCATCCTGCTTTGTTGTGGCGGAGCAGGGAATAGCGAAATAGTAGGTGTTTTCGTCCGTTACCATTTTTTCGTTAAGAGCCAAGGCATTATCAATATACATATCATAAGCCGCAGTATCCTTATCCTCTGAGGGTGCGGAATATGCGGTAGTGCCGTTGGAGGGAGCCGCAAGGGTAGTAAGAGAATAGATAAAATCGGCCTTTCCGCCCGTGAAGAAGGGAGAAATTTCATCCTCGGGAGTAGCGTTTCTTTCAGCCTCGTCTCCCTTTGCCAAAAGAGAAGCAAAAACTCTGATTGTAGCACCGCCGAAGGAGTGACCGAGAAGATTTATCTTGTGCTCTGCATCAAAATCCTTTATAAGAGCCTTGCCCGTAAAGTCCTTTCCGAATCTTTCGTGACCGTGCTCGTCGCTGTGTGCCTTGCCGTAGTCTGTAACGGTACCCGTAAGCTGTGCGTATAATTCGCAGGCTCTGTCCCAGGCACTTGCAGTACCAGCAACGGAGGCGGCATAGCAGTCAAAGCCGCTTGCATCAAGCTTTCTCATAAGCTCTCCGCCGAACATACCCCAATAAGGCATAAGCTTGTACTGAAGGTCATATTCGCCCCAGCCCATAAGTCCGTGAACAAATACATAAGGATAATTTGTGTTCCATTCCGCTTCGTTGATTTCAACATCTGTTTTCGGAAGATAGATGCCGAACATTGAAAGAAATGCAAATATGAGTGACAGGGGAAATGCTATAATTTTAGCCATAATATCATTCCTGACTTTTTTATATTTTCGAGAATAAGTATAAACAAAAAATCCGTTCTGCGCAATAAGTATGTAAAAATTTACAGGCAGTACACAAATTATTTATAAACCGTTTATTCTGAAAAATATGACAGCTTTGCAGTTGAATATATGAATGTGTTGTGGTACAATATCCGAAAACGCAGAGAGGTGATACCGTGAAAAGTATAAAAATGGGAAGAGAACCGTCATTTATCAGTGGTATTATGGGCATCGTTGCCGCTTTGTTCGGTTTGTTCTGGACAGCTTCCGTGCTTTCAAGCGGAGGAGGTATTTTCGGATTATTCGGTTTGATTTTTGTAGGTATCGGTATTCTCAATGCCGTAAGAGGCTTCAGAAATGCATTTTCAAAAAAACGCAGATCGGAGTTCGATATTGTTGACGGCTCTGAAGAACCCGATCCCTGGAATGAACGCTTCGGCGACAGCAGCTTTTACGGGGAAAGCGTTTATAATACCGATGCAGCTTCCGACGGCAATGCTTTTTGTCCTTACTGCGGAAATGCTGTTGAAAGGAATTATCGTTACTGCAATAACTGCGGAAAAAAACTGCCCGACTGATTATGAAAATTACAAAATCTGATATAAAGCGTGCCTTAAAGGCAACCTTTCCCGTGTTTTCGGGGTATATAGTGCTGGGCTTCGGCTTTGGCATAGTCCTTCACTCAAAGGGCTTCGGCGTTCCGTGGGCTTTTCTTATGAGCCTTTTTATATATGCAGGCTCAATGCAGTATGTTGCCATTGACCTTTTATCGGGCGGTGCATCCGTCATAACAATGGCAATTACCACGGTGCTCGTTAACGCAAGGCACATTTTTTACGGAATATCTATGATAGATAAATATAAGGATGTAGGGAAGATAAAGCCTTACCTTATATTCTCCCTTACGGATGAAACCTACTCTCTTGTCTGTACTGATGATGAAAACAACAATCCGAAATACTACACCCTCGTGTCCCTTTTCAATCACTTTTACTGGGTGCTGGGCTCTACCCTCGGTGCGGCGGCAGGAACGCTTTTTAATTTTTCTCCCAAGGGTATAGATTTTGCCCTGACAGCCCTTTTTGTTACGGTTTTCGTTGAGCAATGGCTCTCTTCAAAGGACCATATTGCGGCAATAACGGGTGTTACGGCATCCGTAATCTGTCTTGTGATTTTCGGTGCGGACAGCTTTTTGATTCCCTCAATGCTTGTGATTACCTTAGCTCTCACCGTTCTTCGTTTTATAAGGAAAAGGAAGGGGGAGACTGAAAATGCCTGATTTACATTCGGCTGTTCTTGTGGGTGTCTGTGCTCTTGTTACTGCGGCACTCAGATTTATTCCTTTTCTTGTTTTCGGAGGAAAACGCAAAACTCCTGCCTTTATTACATATCTCGGCAAGGTTCTTCCCTTTGCCATAATGGGTATGCTTGTTGTTTTCTGTCTTAAAAACGTATCCGTTACCGCTTACCCTCACGGCATCCCTGAGCTTATAGGTGTCGTAACTGTAGCTCTCTTGCATATATGGAAGCGCAACACACTTCTGAGCATCGTTGCAGGCACCGCAGTTTATATTTTACTTATCAACTTTGTGTTCATTTAAGGAGAAATATTATGAAAATTATGATTGCATCCGATATTCACGGTTCATTCTTCTACTGTAAGAAAATGCTTGAGGCATTTGAAACCGAAAAGGCTGACCGCCTTCTTCTTCTCGGTGATATTCTCTACCACGGACCGAGAAACGACCTGCCCGAGGAATATGCTCCCAAGAAGGTTATTCCTGCGCTCAATGAAATCAAGGACAGACTTCTTGTTGTAAGAGGCAACTGCGACACAGAGGTTGACCAGATGGTGCTTGAATTCCCCGTTCTTGCGGATTACTGCATAATTCAGTGCGGAAAAAGGACCGTGTATGCTACCCACGGACACGTGTTCGGTGAAACAACACCTCCTCCCATGCCCCGGGGAAGTATTCTTCTGAACGGTCACACCCACGTGCCGAAGTGTACGGAATATGAAACCTATACCTATATGAACCCCGGCTCTGTGTCCATCCCCAAGGAAGGCTCTCACCACGGTTATATGATATATGAAAACGACACCTTCCTGTGGAAAGACTTTGACGGAAATGTTATAAAAGAATACAATGTATAAGGTCTTCCCCTTTCTCCGGAAAGGGGAGCTTTTTTTCGTCAAATTGCACAAAAGGACAAAAAGCCGAAAATGTCAAAAATTTAACATAATTAGCCTCTTTGTGAAACTTGTACAAATATTAAAAAAGTGTTCAAAAACCGTTGACAGAACATATTGACCTGTGGTAATATGAAGACGCAGAGAACAGAAGGTTTTCTGAAATATCAAAGAGAGAGTGAGTCCGATGTACAACTGAAGACAGAACTTGAAAAACAGTTCAGAAACATTCATTTCCGTGTGAAATAAAAAGAACAGATACAGTAGTGAAATTAAAAAAGACAAAATTCTGCAATTTTTATGACAGGCGGAGCTTTGCGAAAAAATTCAAGAGAGAGTGAGTCCGATGTACAACTAAGCTTTCTTTCCGATGAAAGGAATTCCTGAAAAGGAGTCCTGAATTTACCGATAAATAACAGCTCTTTAAAAATCAATTGCAAACCCGACTGATATAAAAGTACCATCCTTTTTAATAGAAGATAAAGAGCGTTTATCGGAGTAAACCCAAAAAAATTAAGAAAGTGTGAGACCGAAGGTTTAGCTTAATTAATCTCAGGAAAAACTAAAAAGATAAAGAAAGTGTGAGACCAAAGGTTTACTGAAGCTTAATTCAAAAACTCAAAGCAAAAATTCAGAGAGAGTGAGTCCAATGGCATACTAAAATTAAAATCAAAGGAAAAACAGTTTTCAGAAGATAAATAAAACTATATGTTCCCACCGAAACAAAGAAAATCGGGTAAAAATATAAGAATATAAAGTTTATTATCCCCTGCAAATTCGTTTTATAGCATGAAGAACGGTCATATAAGCGGTGCGAAAGTGTAAAGAAACTGCATCAGAACAGGCTACAGATTATGTAAAGACCGAGAAAGAGCAGTAAATACGAATTGATTGTTTTTTCAAAAAAAGGCGATGACTTTTTTGATTGAAATAAATATATAAGCAGTTCTCCGATTGTGAAAGGATCAGAGAACTGCTTTGTTTTTTTATAGAATCTATCCGGATAAAGCAATGCCCGCTGCAGTTTTCTGCAGCGGACATTGCTTTCATATAAAAACACAACAAAAAAGATTATCAGGAAAGTAAAATTCTGTCGTTATTAAGCTCCTCACCTGCAGAAACCTTGAATTTTTCAAGAAGGTCTGATACGGTGAGCTTTTTCTTTTCTTCGCCTGAAACGTCAAAAATAATTTTGCCGTTATTCATCATAATAAGACGGTTTCCGACTCTTATGGCATCTGCCATATTGTGAGTAATCATAATTGTGGTGAGGTTGTTTTTACTGACAATTTCCTCAGTAATATCAAGCACCTTTTTAGCCGTCTTGGGGTCAAGGGCCGCAGTGTGCTCGTCAAGGAGAAGCAGCTTCGGCTTTTTGAGTGTTGCCATAAGAAGCGTAAGTGCCTGACGCTGACCGCCTGAAAGAAGGCCGACCTTTGCAGTAAGTCTTTCCTCAAGACCGAGGTCAAGGATTTTAAGAAGCTCCTTATACTCCTTTCTCTCCTTGGCTGTGATTCCCACACGAAGCAGTCTTGTTTTTCCTCTTCTTGCGGCAAGGGCAAGATTTTCTTCAATCTGCATATCTGCCGCAGTACCCGTCATAGGGTCCTGAAAAACTCTGCCGAGATACTTCGCACGCTTGTATTCGGGGAGCTTCGTGACATCAATGCCGTCAATAACAATACTTCCGCAGTCCACGGGATAAACACCCGAAACCATATTGAGCATTGTTGATTTACCTGCACCGTTACCGCCGATAACGGTTACAAAATCACCTTCATTAAGATGAAGATTTATGCCGTTAAGAGCTTTCTTTTCATTGATAGTTCCGGGGTTAAAGGTTTTTTCTACATTTTTTATATCAAGCATTTGCCTTGCCCCCTTTGTTTTTTACCATGTGCTTTGCTTTGTACTGTCTTTTCCAGTAAGGAATTGCAAGGAAAATTGCAACAATAACAGCAGAAAGAAGCTTGAGAAGGTTTGCGTCAAGTCCGAGTGTGATAACGGTCTGCACAACGATGTAATAAATGATTGAGCCGAGAGAAACCGAAAGAAGTCTCAGAGCGAAGTTCTTGAAGATTTTTCCGAAAACGGCTTCACCGATAATCACGGCTGCAAGACCTATAACGATAGCACCCTGACCTTGCTTTACGTCTGCAAAGCCCTGATACTGTGAAAGGAATGCTCCCGAAAAAGCCACGAGTCCGTTTGAAAGCATAATTCCGAGCACCTTGTTAAAGCTTGTGTTTATGCCCTGTGCACGGCTCATATTGAGGTTTGCACCCGTTGCACGAAGCGCACAGCCCATTTCCGTGCCGAAGAACCAGTAAAGAACAGCAATAAGAATGACTGTAACCAGACCTACGGTAATGAGGGGATTATGGAAAGCAAAGTCTCTTACCCAGCGAAGGGATACCAGAAGGTCTGTCTGATTGACATTTACGGACTGATTTGCCTTGCCTAAAAGCTTGAGATTTATCGAGTAAAGAGACAGCTGTGTAAGTATACCTGCAAGAATCGGGGGAATACCCATAAGAGTATGCAGAAGACCCGTAATTGCACCGGTCAGAAGTCCTGCAATAAAGGCAACAAGCATTGCCAGCCATAAATTCCAGCCGTTAAGAATAAGTATAACCGCAACAACGCCGCCTGTTGCGAAAGAGCCGTCAACAGTAAGGTCAGCAACATCAAGTATGCGGAATGTGATATAAACGCCTATTGCCATAATACCCCAGATAAGGCCCTGAGAAACAGAGCCGGGCAAGGCGTTAAGTAGCTGTTGTAAAATTTCCATTTGTTTCTCCTTGTGTAAACAGTTGATATACAGGGAGAATTCACGATTCCCCCTGTAAGTGTTTATGTACGATTATTCAGCTTCAATAGCAACATATCCTTCGAGAGGAGTAATGCCGAGAGCATCACAATTCTGCTTGTTGTACTTGGGTGTCTGAGTTTCTGCATAGCCGATTGCCATTGTTGAAACATCAGCCTCGCCCTTGAGAATCTGTGCTGCCATCTTACCGGTTGCGTAACCGAGGTCATAATAGCTGATTGAAAGTGTTGC
>JAZNAI010000083.1:0-9696 GCA_045586465.1 Acutalibacteraceae bacterium
TCTACTGATGAATTGCATAATGTTCATCAGATGACAATGCCTAATTATGATGCTATTGTGGTTGAACATAAGGATATAGAAAAATCATTATACAGTTGGTATAAAAATATTGATAACAAAATAGTTGTTCTGGAGAATTATACAAATCCCCAATTAATAAAAGATATGAGTTCTGAGTTTAAAATAGAAAAGGACCACAGAATTACTCTTTGCACTTGTGCACGTTTTTCTCCCGTGAAAGGTATTGATTTAGCAGTAAAATCAGCTAAGTTATTGAAAGACACGGGGATAGAATTTTTATGGTATTTTGTCGGTGATGGACCGACAAGACCTGAAATTGAAAAACTTATTGAACAATATAACCTTGATGATTATATTGTTTTAACCGGTATGCAAAAAAACCCTTATCCGTATTTAGGGGCAAGTGATATATATGTTCAGCCTTCGTATGAAGAGGCATTATCAATTGCAATGCTGGAATCCCAGATATTCTGTTTGCCTATGGTATCAACAAAAACTGCCGGCGGTATAGTTATGATTGAAGAAGAAAAGAATGGTTTTCTGGCGGATATAAATCCCGAAGCTCTGGCGGCATCAATTGAGAAAATGATAACAAATCCTGATGTGAGAGCAGAAATAAAGATTAATCTTTCAAGGGTTGATTATTCAAGTGAAAGAACAAGATATTTTAATGATTGGGTTAAATTATTGGAGGCTTAAATTTGAAATTTAGCATATTAATACCGGTTTATAACGTTGAAAAATATCTGGAACAGTGTCTGGATTCTGTAATGAATCAGAATTTTGAGGATTATGAAGTTATCATTGTTGATGATGGTTCTACAGATAACAGTTCTTGTATATGTGATATATATGCAAAAAAGTATCATGAAAAAGTTTCTGTTATTCATAAGGAAAATGAAGGACTGATTTCAGCAAGAAGAATTGCAATTGACAATGCACAGGGAGAATTTTGTGTTTTTGTTGATTCGGACGATTTTGTTGAGCACAATCTTCTTGAAACTGTCAACAACTATTTATCAAAAGATGATAATATTGATATGGTAATATACTCTTTTGATTATTATAGTGAGGGTATAAAAAAGGCAAGAAACAGATTTGTTGCCAATGATTCCGAGATATGGGATTCTGAAAATAAAAAAGTTTTATACGAATTGCTTGCAACGAGTGACTGTATAGATGCGTTGTGGATAAAGGCAATTAAAACAGATATTCTTAAACGTGATCCGATTGATTATAAAAAATATTACTCAAAAAACATGTCAGAGGACATCTTGCAATCAATTTATCCAATTACGTATGCGGAAAAAATAATTTACGCTGATGTGCCGTTATATAACTATAGATATAACGGTGACAGTATTTCCCGCAATTTCAGTCCGGAAAGTATAATGAAAAAAGATTCATCGCATGTGTTTGACGAGATATTTTCAGTTTTACCTTTATGGGAACTTGATAACGATGAGTTTAAGAATAAGGTTTATGCACGTTGGTTTTCTGATGTAATGTACATATTTTGGAAATCCTGTGAAAATGCTTCCTCAAAAAAGGCAATAGATCTAATATTAGCGTTTAATTGGTTGTCGATGTTACCGTCCTGTAGTCTAAAAACTTTTGAAGGACTTGTAAATCCACAATATAAAAAACTTTATTATTATTGGTTTTATGATAAATTCGGAAGTATAAAATTTATGTTTTTAAAGAAAAAAATTTATAAAAGTTTATCTTCCGTCAAGAAAAAAATGAAATCTGTTTTACATTAAAGGCTATTTAGGAAATAAAACTGTATAAGGTAACTGTATAATAAGGAAAAATTATGCAAAAAGAACTGATTTTTGTTATGAAGCTGATGAATGGCGGCGGAGCAGAGAGAGTAATCTCCCTGCTGACAAATTCTGCTGCAAAAAGGGGCTTCAAAGTAAAGTTAATAATTACTCATCAAAGCAAGAAAGATGCAATTCTGAGAGATGTTGACACCGGGATTGATGTTATCTCTTTACCCGATGAAATCGAAAGCTATGATTATCCCGAAATTGCTCAAAAAGTTGTAATGCTAAGCTCCCGTTTCCTCGGAAAAATCGGTAAAATATTTTCCCCGAAGCTTGCAGATAAAGCCTTGGTGATAAAATATCTTGCCCGTAATTTCAAGGGTATCAGTTGGCTGAAGAGTTATTTCAAAAAGCATAAATCGGCTACGGTTATTGCATTTTTGTATGATTCTATTTTCTATACTCTTCTTTCAAGAAGCAAAAACAATAAGCTGATAATTTCCGAAAGAGGTGACCCTTGTCAGTCACTCGGAACAAAGACAACAATGTCTTTTATAAGAAATGAATTCCAAAAGGCGGACAGATTTGTTTTTCAATCTCCCGATGTGCAGAAATGGTACGAAGATAATACGGGCGTTAGAGGAACCGTGATTTTTAACCCAATAAAAGCGGATTTGCCGGAGCCATTCACGGGTGAAAGACGCAAATATATTGTGAATTTCTGCAGAATAAATCCTCAGAAAAATATTCCCTTGCTTCTTGAGGCTTTTGAAAAATTCTCCGAAAGCTTTCCCGAATATGAACTTCATATTTTCGGTGATACAGCTTCTCCCTCGGATGAAGAGTATTATAACAGTGCTATCGAAAAGAAGAATTCATTAGCATCAAAAGACAAAATATATTTTTTCCCTGCAAGAAAAGACATACATAATGTGATACGTGATTATTCTATGTTTGTTTCGTCTTCAGATTTTGAGGGTATGTCAAATTCAATGCTTGAAGCAATGGCATTGGGGCTTCCTTGTGTGTGTACGGACTGCCCTGCAGGCGGAGCAAGAGCAGTTATTAAAGACGGTGAAAACGGATTTCTTGTTTCCGTGAATGATGCCGAAGCTTTAGCAGAGGCTATGTGCGCAGTTGTGTCCGTTGACGGTTTAGCGGAAAAGCTGTCCCGCAATTCCGTAAAAGTTCGCGAAGAGCAGTCCTTAGAAAAGATAATTGAAAAATGGATGGAGATAGTTTTATGATTAAAGTCAGTGTAATTGTTCCTATTTTTAATGCGGCTCAGTATCTTAAAGAGTGTCTTGACAGTATTGTTAATCAGAGCTTAAAGGATATTGAAATAATCCTTATTGATGACGGCTCAACTGACGGCAGTGCGGAAATATGCAAGTCATATCTTGCTGACAGCAGAGTTTCCTATTACTACAAAGAAAATGAAGGACTTGCGGCTGCACGTGATGACGGAATGCTTAAAGCAACAGGTGAGTATATCGGTTTTGTTGATGCTGATGACTGGCTTGAACCTGATATGTATGAAAAAATGTATAATGCGGCAAAATCTAATGATTCAGATGTTGCTTTTTGTAATTGTATACAGAATGAAAACGATTACTATTTTAAGCCTGAATTTCCTGCAGGTCCTTACACAAGGAATGAAATTCTTGATATGATTTTATCCAAAACATTAGCTTATATTGACAGTGATGGTAATAAGAGAGCTGTCAGATGGTGTAATTGGTTGAGACTTTATAAAACAGAAACGCTTAAGAGTAATAATATTCGTTTTGACAGACGTTTTAGAAGAAGTCAGGATTTACAGCTTACTTATGAAGCAACTCTTGCTGCTCAGAATTACTATTATCTCGGTGACGATTATTTATATCATAACCGTGTAGTAGGGGACTCTCTTTCCCGTGGATATACTAAAAATATGTGGAAATTGTATGTTCCGTTAATTGAGAGACTTTATAAGGATACGGAAGAATTCAAAGAAGCAGACCTGATGAACCAAATGCATTTAAGAGCATTCTTCTTTGTAACTGATTGTATTGATAATGAATTCAAGCCTCTTTGTACAAACAGCAGAGAGAGAAAAATTGAACTGATTAATGAAATTATAACTGATCCCATTTGTCAGCGTTTTAAGGGCAAAATCGAAACCGAAAAGTTAAACGAGCTTTTAAGAAAATATTACGAATTGATATTTAACGGTAAGGCTGAGGATTTTATTGACTTTACCGAAGAATACAGAATCAAACAGGAAAAATTAAAGAAAAAACAAGCTGAAAAAGCTAAAATTATGCACTTCTTAACCGAAAGTGCAGTTGTGGGTAAGATATATAAAGCCGTACGAAGGAAGTAAAAAGGAGGCAAGGGTAAATGAAGCACATAGTTTTTGTTGTTGGCAATTATAAAAACGGCGGAGTACCAATGCGCTCGACTAACCTTGCCAATGCCTTTGCCGAAAAGGGATATTGCTGTACTATTCTTGTGACCCGGGAAATAGGCAATGATATATTTTTCAAAAGGCACGAGAACGTAAAGCTTGTGTCTCTTAAAGAATATGTAAACGAGCATAGTGAAGCTACTGAAAGAATAAAAGCTGACCGTGAAAACCAAATCGGAAAAATTAAAAAACTGAGGTATATCACAAAACTCAACAAAAAGTTTGATAGAGTATTAGCTCTTAAAGTAAGAGAATTGCGAAAAGGTGCAGAGCTTCAGGTTTTTATGGCTGACAATAAAGATGCAGTTTATATAACCTTTGGAATCGGTAGTTTCGAAAAGACATATTGTGCTTCAAAGAATCTCGGCTGTAAGCTTATTTATGCTGAAAGAAATGCTCCCGAGCTTGAATATCCCGAAGACAAGGTACAGAAGGAATATTGTTTTTCTATTGTCGAAAAAGCCTGCGGTGCAGTTTTGCAGACTAAGACAGAGCTTGAATTTTTTGAAAACAGACTCAGAACTCCTGTTGTTATAAATAATCCTGTAAAAGCAGGTCTTCCCGAGCCGTATAATGGTGCAAGAAAAAATGTTATTGTTAATTTCTGCAGAATTGCAAAGCAGAAAAATCTTCCTCTTCTTATCGAAGCATTTATGCGTTTACATAATGATTTCCCTGAACACATCCTTGAAATTTACGGAAACACCGTGGTGAAAGAGGAAGAAGAGCTTTTAATTGAATACAGGAAAAGCGTTGAAAAGCTTGGTTCTTCGGAATACATTAAGTTTTTACCGCCTCGTGGGGATGTTCACGAAGTTATTAAGGATGCTAAAATGTTTGTTTCTTCCTCTGACTTTGAGGGGCTTTCAAACTCAATGCTTGAAGCACTTGCAATAGGTCTTCCTTGTGTTTGCACAGATTGTCTTGGCGGAGGTGCAAGAGAAATGATAACAGACGGTGAAAACGGTTTGCTTGTTCCTATGAATGATGCAAATGCTCTTTATCTTGCAATGAAGCGTATGATTGAGGATGCAGAGCTGCTTAAAAAGTGCTCGGAAAATGCAGCTAAAGTAAGAAATACTCATAATGCTGAAAGTATAGCTAAGCAGTGGATAGATTATATTGAAAGTGTAACCTGATAAAGGAGAAGCAATGAAAGGCAACTACACAAAGAGAAAACTGAAAAATATAAGAGATAAAATTGAAAAGTTCTTTTATGAAACAAGACGTTTTTTTGTAAAGCTCTTGGTGCGGAAAAAAGATTTTTCAATAATCTCAAACAACTGTTGGGCAGGAAGAGTATATCAGTATCTTGATATGCCGTATCTTTCTCCTACAGCAGGACTTTATTTCTTTGCGCCTGATTACATAAAATTTGTGTCAGACTTAAAAAAGTACCTTGATGCACCTCTTGAGTTTATTGCTCCCGAGGCATCCCGGTATTTTGAAGAATTAAAGAAAAGAAATCAGCAGGACAAGCCCATAGGTAAAATTTTAGATGTTGAAATCGTATTTCTTCATTATTCTACAAAAGAAGAAGCTGCTGAAAAGTGGAACAGAAGAAAACAAAGAGTAAACTTTGACCATATAATACTAAAATTTTCAAGAATGGACTTGTGCACTGAAAAGGAAGCAGAAGAATTTGCTGCACTACCTTTCAGCAACAAGTTTATGCTTAATAACAGAAAGCCTCTAAAGCACAAATGTGAGGTTTTCTGGAATGAAGAGTGGAACCCCGATGGCATATTACGAGATACAAGACCTTTTCCCGGAAATATCAGCTTAGTAAGGCTTCTGAATAAAAGAATTATGTCATATTCATTGACCGGTTACAATGAGGAGTAATTAAATGAAAATTCTTGATTTTATATATGAAATAAAGAAAAAAATCGTTGCTTTTTACGAAAAGTATTTTACCGTAAAAGGGCTTTATGATTGCATTCTTCCTGACAAGATTTACATAAAAAAACTGTACAAAGAAAGAACAGGCAGAGAACTTAATCTGAAAAATCCTCAGACTTTTAATGAAAAACAGAATTGGCTGAAGCTCTATGACAGACGACCTGAATACACAATGATGGTTGATAAATACAAGGTTAGGGAGTATATTGCCGAAAAAATCGGTGAAGAGTATCTCGTTCCTTTACTTGGAGTCTGGGATTCTCCCGATGAAATCGATTTTGATTCTCTGCCTAATGAATTTGTATTAAAGTGCAATCATGATAATGGCGTAATTATATGCCGAGACAAAAGTACATTTGATATTGAAGCAGCAAAGAAAAATCTTGCATGGCGATTAAAGAGAGATTATTACAGAAAACTTCGTGAATGGCCTTATAAAGATGTTGAGCGTAAAATTATTTGTGAGAAATTTATGACTGCCTCAAAGGGAAATAAGGCAACTGAATATAAATTCTTTTGTTATAATGGTGTTCCAAAATATATATTGATTGTATCGGATAGATTTGCAACTGAAAAAGTTGATATGGATATGTATGATATTGAATGGAAGCATCTTGATGTAATAAGAGGTGAGCATAAACAAGCCGGTGATATTTTTGTTAAGCCTGAGAATTACACACACCTTTGTGATTTTTGTAGAATTCTATCGAAAGATATACCCTATGTGCGTGTTGATTTTAATGTTTGGAATGAAAAAATTCATTTTGGCGAAATGACATTTTATGATTTGGGTGGATTTGAGACATATTCTCCTGAAAAATGGAATGAAATTTTTGCGGAACCATTAGTTTTACCTAAAGAATATAGGAGATAATTATGGCACAACAGAACTGGACAACTATCGTTAAATCAAATAACAGTGCCTTTGATATGGACATCAAAGGACTTGCAAGATGTAAAGATTTAATTCTTTTGCTTGTGCGCCGCACATTTGTGGCGAAGTATAAACAGACTGTCTTAGGTCCTGCCTGGGCGGTCATTCAGCCGTTTTTTACAACGGTGGTATATTCCGTATTCTTCGGAAATATTGCAGGACTTGGTGCATCAGGTGTTCCCAATTTCATATTCTACCTTTCGGGGACAATTGTGTGGACTCTGTTTGCTCATTGCCTTACAGAAACATCACACACATTCACGGGAAATGCCGGAATTTTAGGTAAGGTATATTTCCCCCGTCTTGTAATGCCCATTTCAACGGCGATTTCACAGTACATAGCCTTCTTTATTCAGTTTGCGTTTATGCTGTGCTTTATGGCTTATTACCTCATTACGGATGCGGGACTTGCGCCCAATTTATTGATTCTTATGACTCCCGTAATTCTTATACAGCTTGCCGTCCTCGGTATGGGCTTTGGTATGATGATATCCTCACTTACAACAAAATACCGTGACCTTGCAATGGTGGTAGGTTTTGGCGTGTCACTGTGGTCCTATTGTTCACCTGTGGCATACGATATGTTCAGCCGTTCGCAGTTAGCACCCGGATCTGCTATTTATTACATCTATATGCTGAATCCCGTAACTCCTGCAATAAACCTTTTCCGTAATGCATATCTCGGCTGCGGTGAGGTTGACTGGCTGTTTTACGGAATAAGCTGGGTAACAACTATTGCAGTGGCATTTGTCGGTGCTCTGATGTTCTCAAAATCTGAAAAAACCTTTATGGATACGGTGTGAGGTGGAAAATATGAAAGAATTAGCTATAAGAGTTGAAAATGTATCCAAGGAATACCGTCTTGGTGCCATCGGCGGAGCTACCCTTAAAGGTGAAATTCAGTCAAAGCTTGCCCGTCTCATGAAAAAAGAAGACCCCAACCTTAAAATAGGGGAGAAGGCGCACGGAAAGAACGAACGCTTTTTAGCGCTTAATGACCTTTCCTTTGATGTTGAAAAGGGCGAAACTATCGGTATATTAGGTCACAACGGTGCAGGAAAATCTACAATCTTAAAGCTTATTTGCCGTGTTACTGCCCCCACAAAGGGTAATATTTATATGAATGGCAGAATCACCTCAATGCTTGAGGTTGGTACGGGCTTCCACCCCGAGCTTACGGGCAGGGAAAACGTGTACTTAAACGGTGCGATTCTCGGTATGACTAAGGCTGAGATTGACAAGAAATTTGACGAAATTGTTGAATTTTCCGAGGTCGGACAATTTATTGATACTCCTGTTAAGAGATATTCAAGCGGTATGAAGGTAAAGCTTGCTTTCTCTGTTGCATCACATCTTGACAGTGAAATTATGATTATGGACGAGGTTCTTGCTGTAGGAGACGTAAATTTTCAGAACAAGTGTATTGCACGTATGAAGCAGGTTGCGGAAAAAGAGGGCAGAACAATTCTTTATGTAAGCCATAATATGGCAACCGTCAAGAGCCTTTGCAGCCGCTGTATAGTGCTGTCTGCCGGTAAGAAAATATTTGAAGGAAGCACAGAAGAAGCAATTGCTATTTATATGAAAAATGATGAGTTTGAGAATACCACTTTCTTTGATACATCAAAGGCCTTGAGACATAAAAAATGCAATCAGCGGCATTTGCTTCAGAGTCTTGAATTGCTTGGAAAAGATACCAATAAACTTGAATATAATGAAAAGATACAGTTCAGAATACGTTGGCTAAGCAAAAACGATGATGAGCGCCTTATGATGAAAATGCTTATAGCAGGTATAGACGCTACTCCGGTAGGGGTTGTTTTTTGTGGAGAATTAAAGAAAACAATAGGAGAAAATTCAGCTCAATTTGAATTTGATACATCTTATTTTGTGCCAGGAAAATATATGGTTAATATTATGCTGTATGATGAAGACGAGAGTGGTAACGTTACTCATTTTGACGGAGTTGATGCTTTGAGATTTACTGTTGAGCACAACGACAAATCAATAAAGTTAAGACATTGGCTCAAAGGTTGGGGAATGGCAGTAATTCCCTGTGTAACAAAAATAACGGAGGAAAAGTAAAATGAATTTCAGCGGAAAGACACTTTTAATAACAGGCGGTACAGGTTCATTCGGCAATGCCGTGCTTAACGGCTTTCTTGAAACAGATATAAAGGAAATCAGAGTTTTTTCAAGAGATGAAAAAAAGCAGGATGATATGCGCCACGAATTTCAGGCTAAAATGCCCGAGGTAGCGGAAAAAATCAAGTTCTACATAGGTGACGTAAGAGATATAAATTCAGTAAGAAACGTAATGCCCGGTGTTGACTACGTGTTCCACGCAGCAGCATTAAAGCAGGTACCCTCATGTGAATTCTTTCCCATTGAGGCCGTTAAAACCAATGTTATCGGTACCGATAACGTTCTTACTGCTGCAGTTGAGGCAGGTGTTAAGTCCGTTATCTGCCTTTCAACCGATAAGGCAGCCTACCCCATAAACGTTATGGGTATCACAAAGGCACTTGCAGAGAGAACAGCAATCGCAAAGTCAAGAAATGTAAGCGAGGACGGCACAAGAATCTGCTGTACCCGTTACGGCAACGTGCTCTGCAGCCGCG
>JAZNAI010000084.1:0-1967 GCA_045586465.1 Acutalibacteraceae bacterium
ATATTTACGATTACACCATAAACTTCCTTTTCTCTGCACAGTTTTTCTCAAACTTCGAATATATGCAGGAAACAATGAAGTATATGCACGGCATAGGCATTACGGGCTATATCTATAACTGCGGTGACGGACACTATGCTGCCTTCAATGAGCTTCGTAACTACCTTCTGTGTAAATTACAGTGGGATGTAAATGCTGATGTCGAATATCACATAAACGATTTTATGAAGGAATATTACGGCGAAGAAGCCGCCCCCTACATCAAGGAAATTCTTGATATTCAGACAGCCCAAATCCGTGCTACCGCACACGCATTCGACTTTGACTGGCACTATCAGTCAGGCTATTATCCCATTCACACAATGATGAAGCTTGACCTTCTCTGGGATAAGGCTCTGAAGTCAGACATTACGGCTGAGCAGCTTTTCAGAGTTGAAAGGGACAATCTCAGCTGGGAATTCTTCAAGGCAAATCAGATGCACGGCGAATACTTCTTCCTTAATCCCTTAAGAATGAAGGAACAGGAATGGCTTTATGATGAATTCAAGGAGCACGGAATGGACAGAGTTTCATCCTTCTGGACTATTCCCGAAAAGGAAGACATAAACTTTATCCTTCGTCCCTACAATTGGGAGAAAAAGTAAAGCTAAAACAGAAGCAGTTAAAAATAAAAGGCTCAGGGAAACACCCTGAGCCTTTGACAATTGTTATTGGTTTTTATTCGGCTATTGCTTCAATTTCTTCTGCAGTTGCCGTGCCTGTCATACCGATTTTTTTAACTGTAACCGCAGAGGCAAGTCCTGCAAACGCTGCTGCTTTTTCCATTGGTGCGCCTGCCGTGATGCCGAGAGAAAAAGCGGAAAGGGAAGTATCGCCCGCACCGCAGATGTCAAGCTCTCCCGTAAGTGCCTTGGCTCCTACTCTCACGCCCTCTTTTCCGTCCGTGACGAAGGAGCCCTTGTCACCTAAGGTACAGAAAACTCTTGCGCTGTTTTTTACTGCAAGCGCCTTTGCGGCTTCAAGAAATTCCTCTTCCGAGGCATTTATAAAGCCGTCGTTTCCGTACACCGCTCTCCAGCACTCAACCTCGTTGGGCTTTAATATACAGTCGGTGTATTTGCCGATGTTATAACGGCTGTCACAGATAACGGTAAGTCCCTTTTTTGCAAGGGAGATTATTTCCTCTCTTACCCTGTCCGTCACAATACCGTAGCGGAACTGGTCTGCAACACAAAGCACTTGGACTTTTTCCGAAAGCTCTCTGAGATACTCAATTACCTTGTTTTCCGTTTCCTCACTTATTGGACAGCGGTTTTCAAAGTCAAGTCTCGGGTCTTCATAAACCGTAGCGGAAATGCCGTGGCGCATAGGCTTGCAGTAGGCATTTGTAAATCTGCCCTCAGTTTCAATTATATATTCGTCGGAAATACCGCTTTTTTTAATAAGCGAACGAAGAAGCATACCTCTCCAGTCGTCGCCTATAAGAGAAACGGCATATATCTTTTCGGGGGAGAGAGCAGAAAGATTTGCCGCAACGTTACCGCCTGCACCCATAGAGGTCTTTTCAGCCGTTACGGGTAAGGGATAATGGGGAGTTTCACGGGAAAGCTCCGAAAGTGTCATATCTGCGTGCCAGTAAATGTCAACACAGAAGTCACCTATAATACCGATTTTACAATTTTTTATTCTGTCAGTAATTTCTCTGACCTCGTTTTTTGTCAGCATATCAGTACTGTTCCTTTATTTTGTCGTAAAGTGTGGGAATGGTAATCTGATGGTCACCCACAAAGTGCCAGCCCCAACCGCCTCGGCAGGTAGGACGGTTAACGATGTTCTTTCTGGGTCTGTAGTAGTAATTGGGGTCCTCGTAGCCAATTTTTGAGCGGAAATTGCCGAGATTTATAAGGTCAAAGTTTGCCGTTGTGATATTGAAGGTGGGGTACCCCTGATTTCTTGCAATTGAAAGG
>JAZNAI010000085.1:0-15696 GCA_045586465.1 Acutalibacteraceae bacterium
TCCGAATCCTTAAGACTTCCGACATCTTTCTTTACGACAGTTCCCGGGGCAGAAGACATTCCGCCCTCTGCAGGACGGTTTACATTGCTCTGCATACTGTCAACCGTATTTTTTGCAGCTCTTTTTGTTGCTGCCGCCACAAGGCCCGCTGTAATTTCATCAAAATGACTGGCTCTGTAAGCACTCATAAGAGAGCTTCCGCCCATTGCCATTTTCCTGAACTCCTCATTATTAAATGCTTTATTGAGACTGAATCCGGGATAGGTTTTCTTAATTTCCGCTTCCTGTTTCTTCCAGTCCTGATACTGCTCCATTGCAGCAAGCTTCCTTGTCTGAAGCTCCTGCTGTGCTGTCTGCTGCGCTCTTTCACGGTCAGCATAAAACGTGTCACGGTATTCCTCGGTTTCCATTCCCTTTTCAAGGGCTCTTTTGGAGAAGATTCCCGCGTCACCCTTCACGGCTTCACGAAGTCCTTCAAGATTAGTTTCCTCTATACCGTAACGGTCAAACAAAGGAGCAAGCACATCCATGGCAAGTGACAATTTCCCTTCGGTTTCCTTGCCTTTTTTGAAGCGTTCATTTACAATGCCCTGTGTCCTTTTCTGAAAAGCACCCTTGAATTTGCCTTTTATAAGCTCTTCAAATTCCTTTTCAGTATTTTCTTCGGTGTTCTGTCCGTCCGTGGACTGTTCACCGCTGTCAGCAGAGCTTTCACCCTGCTCTTCTGCATTCGTGTCTGTTTCCTCGGTACCTGAAGAAGCATTTTCCTCTGCAGTTTTCTGAGAGACGGGAGCACTCTCCTTGCCCAGAACAAATTTATTAAAGTCCTGTGTAAAATCACCCGTAAGCCCCGATTCACTCACAGCTCCCTCGGATGCACCTGCTGCTGCGCCCTCTGAGAACATCTGAATGTCGAAGTAAATTCTTTTGTTCATATTGAACCTCTTTTCTCATCGTCTTTCCGAAGTGCCAATTTGAAGTAAAAGGTAAGAAGTAAGAGTGAAAAGTGACACTGTATGAAGCCGCAAGCGGCTTGAATAAAATCAAGGCTTTGCCTTCCGACAGGGCACCTCTTCACTATTCACTATTACCTATTACTTTAACTCCATCGTCTTTCCGAAGTGCCGGAAAAACACATATTACCCACGAGAACAGCCGTTCTGCCTGTGTTTTTCATTTCTATAATAACAAATGCCCCGCCAAAAAACGGCGGGGGTACAAAACCTTTTTTAATTAATATTAAACTCAGTCGGGAAATTTACTGCAAGCAGCTCCATCCCTTTTCTGAACATATCTGTGCGGACCCTGTTTTCATCTGTCGCAGGAAACACCATATATCCGTATCCCGATTCGCATACATAGTCCGTCTTATCCTCAATGGAGAAAGATAATGCGCCGAAAAGGGTGGATGCCCCGGCACAGGTAAGACTGTCGCCCTTCTTTCCGGAATGACCGTAACAGGAGATATGTATCATACCTTTTGTTTCGGTTATAGCAACGTTTATCATAATCCTTGCCCTCCGTTCTTATTATAACTCAGCTTCTTGCTGCTGTTGATGCTGCACTTCTTTCCTTTGCCTTTTCCACAACGTGATGCTCTCCTCTGACACTCTGCCCCATAGAATCCGTTTTCGCAATATCAGTAGTCTTTTCCGTTTTCACGGGTGCTCCCTCTGCGGCAATCGGAGCTGTCGGCATTTCTATTCCGAAGGCTCTTCCTATCATAGCCGCATTATTTGTGCCCTGAATACGGTCGAGCACGGCAACGGCGCTAAGCATCATAGGGACATATTCTGTAAGTATTCTCTGCATCTGACCGTTTTTCTGTATTGTTTCAATTACCTTTTCTTTGCCTTCAAATTCAAGCATATTAAGAGCAGCAAGAGACTGAATGTCATTCTGAGGATTGAAGAAACCCATATTGTAAAAATTAACTGCATCCTGATTCTGTGCCGCCCTTGAATAGGGATTGCTCTTATATGTTCTCACGGCAAAATCGAACTCAGGGTCCTTGCCCGCAAAAGTAACACCGAATTCCTCTGAAGTCGTCCCTCTTATCATACTTGCATCAAAGCTCTTGTATTCATACTGACCTCTGTCACCGAGTATTCTGAAGGTTCTGCTGACATCGTAAAACTGTCGTATCAGCTCAACACACAGCTCGCATACCTCCCTGAAGGCATTATATGTCTTACTTATCATAGCACGTGATGTCTTGTTACCCGATTCCTGAAGGGCTGCAATAGCAGAAGCAGCAGTAACGCTTCCGGATGTTCCGCCCTGTGTAACGTCTCTGTTTGAAGTTATTTCCTTGAGCTCCTGCACCTTATTCTGATAGGCATTGAGCTCTGCACCCGACAAAGGAGAAACAGATATTTCTTTGATTTTTGCATCATCAATATTGCCCTGAACGTGCACATAGTCCTTATCAAAATCAGAAAGCTCTTTTTCATTAATCTGAGCCTGAGAACTTATAAAGAACCTTCTTCTTGCGCTTCTTTTTGTGGTCTGCATTATAAGTGAATTCATTTCGTCAATGTCTTCCTGCGTTTCACGGCCTACGTCAATAAGCCCGAATCCGAAAGGTGTACCTGCATCGGGATTCAGCACATCAAATACGAACGGGTATTTGCCGTGGTCGTACCAGCCTCTGTCACTATATCCGGGGTCGTTTTCCGAAGAATAAAGGATAATGTCATTTACATATCTTACATAATGAAGCAGGGTCCTGTTACCCTTTCTGACCTTATAATACCAATTCACAACAGAAGCCTTATCCTCTGTTGTCACAACATCGTTATAAAGATATTTTGTTACGTCTATTGTAGGGGATGTAATGTTCTGAAGCTCCGTAATATTCGGGTAAGCAGCTCTTAATGCATCTTTAGATACAAGCTCTACAAAAAATACATTACTGCTTTCCTGAATATTCTTAATACCGGGCTCCCAAAAAAGATTCAGAGCATCAACCATCTGCACAGATATGTCTCCCAAGCCTTTTGCAGCTGAAGGATTCCACAAAACCGAATAAATTCCCGTTCCGTTTTTGAGCTTATAAAGACAACACTCAGAATAAACATTCTTAAAATTGTTTCTTTCAAGCACAACAGGCAGAATATCTGTCAGGTCTTTTGCCGCCTGTTCATCAGTCTTCTCCCTGGGAAGAACAGTACACTCAGGATAATTATCCATAAAATCAGCGTGCTTGTTGTCAATATCGCTGAAAAGCCAGCCTGTTGAGCGAAGGCTCTTTTCATCCTTTTCATACCTTTCCTTTTTCCAATGCTGCAGGCGGTACCATTCCTCGTTATCAACAATTCGTCCTTCAAGATTTGCCTTTCCGAGCTTATACTTTTGCAAAATTTCTGTTGCTTTACTTACCGTTTCCCCTGTAACCTTACCAAGGTTCTCCTGCATAGCAGAGGATTTAAGCCTTTTAACCTCTTCATTTACATCAAATTTACCGAAAATATTATCTTTTGTTCCTGAAAAATGCATATATATCACCTTTATTAAGTATTTTTGACCCGTAATTTAATTTGAATATAGGTTGAGCGGGTCTTTATCATATAACCGCCTGCTTTCCTTCTGTTTCGGCGGCGCAATGGGTCTTGACATACAGAAATACCTGAAGCTGTCTGCAAAATGGTCTTCCTGTTCTGTGTTAAGGTCCTCGGGAATCCTTTCAGAAAACTGCAGAAGAGGTATAGTTCTTATAGCGGCCGTGCAGGTATTAAAGAAATATACCATCGGATAACCTTCTTCATCAAAGCTGAATCTGTAATGACATTGCATCCACCCGGGAAGCCTCTTATTGTCTCCCTTGTCGAAATACACAAAGTTTCTGTCCGCAGCCTCAATAATTGCCTCGCCTCTTGATGCATCCCATATTGAAGGGTCTGCCACACCGTAAATTGTTTTTCCTTTCAGCCACTTGTGCTCCGTTTCAATTCTGTGAATCTCCGAAAAGATTCTGTCAGGATGCCACTTTACACCCTCATTGGGGATATCGGTACATCCGTACAGCTGAAGTATAAGATAAGCTCTGCCGTCATAATCAACCGCCCACCAATCGCAGGAGAAGGGCTTGCCGTAACCGAAGTCAAAGCTTCGGTATATCATCCATTCTCTCGGGATATCAAAGGGCTCAATTACGTGTGTATTTTTTCGCGTTATATAGTTTTCGGGTATATCTCTGAATTCTTCAAAGAACTGTCCTTCAAATATATTCCAGTCACCCTCAAGCCACGCCTTCCGAAGCTTCGGAGGAAGAGCCTCAAGCTGTCTTATATAGTCGGGATTAGTCTCCATAAGTGCCTTATTATCCGTTACAAGGCTCCTTATAAAGGAATATTCCTCAGCATCCTCGCCTATTGTGTATTTTTTGTCTACAAAAAGCCGCTTTACAAAGCTGTGCCCTATTCCGCCGGGGTTACAGGTTAGATATATCCTCTTAGGGAAGTTATTAACACCTCGCACGCAAGCTTTTATTTTGTCGAACTGCTCCTCAGTAAACTGTGTTGCCTCATCCATAAAAAGAATATCAACCTCGGTGCCCTGGTACTTATCCATATCCTTTTCATTCTGCGCATATCTGAATAGAATGACGGTACCGTTGGGAAACGTTATTTCCTTTGTGCTTTCTTTGTATACAGCAAGCCCGTGAAGCAATTGCTTCAGCTGATTTATGTGATTAGCCCGAAGCTCTGGATAAGTACGTCTTACTATCATTATCCTTATTCCGGGATATCTGTAAGAAAGAAGCACCGCCTTTGTCCTTACAGCCCAGCTCTTCCCTCCGCCTCTTGCTCCGCCGAATGCAATATATTTGTGTTTATCCATCAGAAATAAAGCCTGCCTGGGATTCGGCTGTCCTAATTCCAATGTCTTAACAGAATCACCCAAATTAATCAGCATATTCCTCAGCTCCCGTTATAACAACATTCACCGTACCCGGACCGGCGCTTGCTTTCTTTTCTACAGACTGTACAAGTGCATTAATCCTTGCCTTCTGCTCAAGCCGATCATCCTCACTCTTTATTCCCTTAATCTTATGAATATCGGCAAGTGCTGATGTCAGGCTCTTTATTTCGCTTGCTTTCAGCGCCTTTTCTGTCAAATCAGAAATTTTTTTAAGAAGCTTATTGCAGGCCTTATCCACCGACATTTCATCCCGTGCAGCCTTTTTTGCCTTTTTACGGGCAATTTCTTCAAGCTCCTTCTTCTCTTTTTCTCCCCGGTATTCTCCCCTTAATTCTACCCACTTTTCATCAGCAGCTCTTTCTTCAAGGATTTTATGCCTTTTTATGCCGTATTTTTCACACAGCTCCGAGTAAGTTGATTTACCCGTTATATAATCTTTTTTTATTTTATCCCAGTCATATTTCTGAGCCACTTTTCTCACCTCGCTCTTTCTTCACTTTTATATTACCACATCAGCACTCAAAAAACGGGGAGGGGACAAAACCAAAAAAAATGACCGCCGAAGCGGTCAATCAGAGTACTTCTCCATCAGGAGCTTATACAATTTACATTCAGGCTCTAAACTGCAGCAATTATTTTCAACAAACTTCGCAAGTGCATTTTCGTTATAAAACGTCTGTGATGCACAGCGACCTTTTGTTTCCAAGGCTTCACAAGACACGGAAGTAGTTGTCCATTTTACAAAAAACGGACACTTAACTTTGTTTTCGTGAGGCCTCTTTTTTGCCACAGTTATTTCAACTCCTTTTATCTTTTATTCCTGAGATAAAACAATATGTGCCCCTTGGCCTCCCGACGGGAAAGTCTCTTCGTACACTGTGCATGCACTACCCATTTTCCCGTTTTTGAGTTTGTTATGTAATAATCTCCCGCAGGGCTCTGAGAAAGAACATAATTCTTGTATGCATATACTCCGTTCTTCAGCGGTCTGTCCCATAAATCGTACAGTTTTCCGAGAATACACCTTTCACAGGGAACATACACACAATACCGAGGTATACTTTTGTGCAGTTCACAAACGATTCTTCTGTTTTTTATATCTTTCATTTTTTCACCTCCTCCTGCTCTATGCGTAGCATTATACAGTTATAGTAAACACAGCCTTCTCCCATATTCATACAGCAGTTCGAAGCTACAAAGCGTTCCTTTTCATGTTTAGACCTGAAGAAATGCTTTGCAGAACCATTCGAGGTAAGTGCACTTTCACAGACAATATGCTGTGCCGCTCCCGAGATATAAAAAGGACACTCAATTTTCGGTGCTATAAATTCAGCCATCGGAAAGACACTCCTTTTCTAAAAAAGAAATAGGTGTTATATCCTCAACATAACACCAACTCTGTGGCGGTCGTGTTATTTCGCAATCCCAACAACCGACACAATTTTCTCTGGCTATTCCTCTATGACAATCAACAGGTTTTCTAAAATCACTCAACTCTTTCGGAGTTTCATAAATTTTAAGGTCGGATATATGCCATCCGAACAATTCTTTACCATTAGAGTACTTCAAAAGCTCTTCACGTTTAATGCAACCTTGCCGTTCTGCTATATCTGCATTTGCCATTTCACAATGACTGATAATACCGTCACAAATGAATTCACCGATAACTTTGCCGTTCAAAAAGTTATTTTCATCGTATTCGTCATCGCCGTAACTCATTAACTCTACTGAACAACCGTATTTTATTTCGCCATTCGGCAAGCGGTA
Organism: Acutalibacteraceae bacterium; assembly: GCA_045586465.1. GTDB lineage: Bacteria > Bacillota > Clostridia > Oscillospirales > Acutalibacteraceae > RUG806. Next base: position 6,691 of record JAZNAI010000085.1, read on the forward strand.
TAAATCGTCGTTACTAAGTCTCATACCGTCACAGTTAAAAAACTGTTTGTTTTTCGTACAATAGATATAACACTTAAACGGACCGTCAATTTTTGGTCTTGTTTTTCTTATTTCAAGAAGCTTTATTAATAAAGTAATTAACCAACACCATTTCGGACGCACACTAATTAATACAGCCTTCATTACTTCACTCCTTTTCTAAAAAAGAAATTGCTTCTTTTTCTGCATCGGTTAATCTCTGAAACATTTCTGCCGTACCGCCTGCATCGGGATGATACACTTTACAGAGCTGTCTGTATCGTTCTTTAACCTCCTGAACGGTATCAGGTACTTCAGTAAACTGCAAAAAGGTGAAGCAGCTCGGCAGTTCTGTTTTAGGCGGCAATGCTTTCAGTCCCGATATCCAGGTCTGAAGCTCGTAAATTCCTCTTTCCGTCATTCGTGCAATATCTTCAAGAGTAAGCACTACCTGAGCAAAAACATCAGAACCGTATTTGACCGCATTACCGTGATTCTTTGCATTCTCCACGCTATGTTCAAATCGGTACAGATTTCCCTTATAAAAGAATTCAATCCAACAAGAAAACCTGTCCCAGTTATAGTTGTATTTTTCAACACCGAGACGGGACATAACTTTTTCAAGCTTTGCTTCATAGTTTTCAGCACTTGCATACTGTTTTGACATCACTCAACACCGCCTTTCTCGGTCGGGTAGTCGGTGAAACTTTGCTTGATTTCTTTTAATTCTCTTTCAATTTTTCGGTCTTTATATGTATCATAAATAAGCCATATTATAATACCGATAATAATTGTTTTCATTCCTCTGCACCGCCTTCGCTATGAATTGGAACAAGTCCCTGAGTTTCACACCTGTTTTTAAGCTTATAATACAAGTCTGTGAATGCTTCATTATCAAGAACAACCTGAACACTTTCATCCTTGTCATTCTTAAAATCAATTCGATATCCTTCTCTTTTGCTTACAATGCATACGCATTTTACATCATAGGCAAACACATCAAACATAACTAACACCTCCGTATTTTTCTTTTTTTCGGCGGAATGTACATCTTAACCGTTATGTACTGATGCCTGTTATAATCGTTATAAAACGGCTCGGCAGACACAAAGGTATATCCGTCATATATACCCTCCCACATAGCCGCATCACCCGACACCTTCGCCATAGCATTAACTGTTTTCTGTGAAAATACTTCATCTCTTGTCTGGGTCTCAGGCTGACTGAGATTCTTTGAAGCCTGATAAAACTTACTGCCGATGGGATTTTTCACAAGATAATGTGCAAGACCTTCGATCCCGTCCTGATTAAATTCAAGAAGCTCGCAGGTAAAGATACCCCGTCCCCAGAGCTTCTTTATGTCCTCAAGAGCCATTCCGCCCGATATAACAAGGTGATGATGATATCTTCCCTTACGCTTTCCTTTTTCAGTAACCGCTATGTATTTAAGCTCCGGAAGTCCTGCCTTCCTTCTGAATCTTTTAAGACGTCTGAGGAAATTTCTGAGCTCACGAAGGGCAGCATCATCATCTTCAGGTAACGTATCATTTCTGTACGTAAGGTCAAGCTTATAATCCGTTTCCGTAAAATTGGTATTCATAAGCCTGGTGAGCTTCATTTCAGAGTTTCTGCGGTTGAGCTCCTTCTGACATTCGGATGTGGGCTTATATCTGCTTCTTCTCTGCCCGGCACGGCCGAACACTGGGTAAATATCTATTTCAAGATAATTTCCGCTGTATGTTCTCTTCTCACGATAAAAGCACCTCATAATTCCACATCCTTCAAGTTACTGCCTCTGTCTTAACTGCTGTCTTAGCTTCTCTTCTACACCGAGAGGAAGAGAGCCCAAGAACCGGGAAAGAAAGGCATCTCTCTTCCTCTCGGGCTCTCCATCTCTCTGCCTTTCTTTTCGGGGAGATAAATGGTCGTTAAGTTAAGATAGATTACAAGCTGAAATTTTAAAGCCGAAGCTTTAACGAATTTCCTTATATAATAATGATAAAAAATATTAAAAGAACCGACACAAAAAGGTATTTGCTTTATGGCTTCGAGCAGACGGAATTTTCCGCCTGCTCTTTTTTCATTTTTTAATTTATCTTGTTTCTTTCTGTAAACAGATTCGGCATTGCTTTCATAGAGGCAGATGCCGAAGCAACTGAGCTTTCGGGATAAATCTCAGCAAGCTTGTCCCAATTGATACTGAACTTACTGTTGTCCTTACACTCCCTGCATTCACACATCTCATCACACTCGTAACATTCAATAAACGAGGTGCAGGGATATTCTCTTGCTTTTTTACATATAATCTCACATCCTGAATCTGCAATATATTTCAGTAGCATATCTTGCTTTTCCAGCAGTGAACTCAAATTCTCCTGTAAAGCATTCTTTCCCCACGTCTGCAGAACTATAGTTTCTACGACTCCGTTTATCTTTTCTGCAGCTTCCGCAGAAGGACAAAGCCTTGATAAATCCCGCAGGTCCTCTAAAGCAGCTCTTATGCTTTCATCCTCTGTCATAAAGCAGGAATCTGTAAAAGAATGCGACTTAATGCTGTCGGTGCACTCCTTCTTCTTTGCACAATATAAACACGCGGATAATGTTTTCATATATTCCTCCTAAAAATTCATCCATATTGTTTCAGTCCTCTTTTTTCCGAACTGCGCCGTTGTTTCAATGCTGTCCTTATTCCAATCCCTAAGGTAATAATCATATAACTCATTCTCATACCCACTGAGGATAATCATCGAAGAGGACTTTTTAAGCTGCTCAATTAATTCAAGATGTTGGATATCAGTCATTTCACTCTGATACATATTTCTTCTTCGAGTACTGATAACATAGGGCGGGTCACAGTATATAAGTGTCTTTTTATCGTTATATCGGTCTATAAGGGTAAATGCATCTGTGTTTTCTATCTGTGCATCCTTGAGCCGAGAGCAAATTTCAACAATTATACCCGGAAGATTATTCCACATTGTCGCGGTCCTCGGCCCGCCGTATTTCTGAACATTCCGCCAGCTATTCTTTGAGGAATTACACGTTCCGAAGGATTGATGATAGCGGACAAGCGTTCTTCTTGCCTGCTCAATGGGGTCCTCTGAACGTTCATAACAAGCAGCAAATTCTTCACGGGAAAACGGAGTGAGGTTTATAAGCTTCGCAAGCTCTTCAGGGAAGTCGCGACAGACACGAAAGAGATTGACAATGTCACCGTTTATATCATTTACAGTCTCAACATAGCACGGCTCTTTCTTAAAAAAAACCGCACCCGAACCGAAGAAAGGCTCCAAATATACCTTGTGTTCGGGAAAATGAGATATAATCCACTCCGCAATCCGCCACTTTCCGCCGGGATATTTCAGTATTGCATTATGTACTTGCACATTCTTCACCTCTTTTGTGCTTTTCTTATCGCAATGTTTGTCTTTGCTATAAGGATTCCTGTTTCATTCAATGCCGGATGAATACTTAACAGTCTTTTTCTGTTTGCTTCAAGCAGCTCTTGATTAGATACAAGACGCAAATTATCAATATCACAGTTGGTTTTATCGCCATCAAGAAATATTATCTTATACCCGGCAGGAATAGGTCCGTTTTCCTGTTCCCAGACAAGCTTTTGCTTCAACACAAAATTATCATTACAGGTGGGACTACTCGGGCGCATTTTAATTTTTACTTCAACATAACCGTCCCTTGTTATTCTTTCATATCCGATAGGCTTTGTATTGGGCGGAAGATTTCCTTTTTTAAATTGTGTTTCGCCCATCCTTCCGACAGTCGGATTATGTTTTCCCTTGTTTGCAGGAATATGACCCTTTTCAAATCTGCCTGTCCTGCCGGTGTTCAATTTGTTGTTACCAATAAATGACTTAATCTGTCCTGTGCTTATCGGCACCGGAAACCTTTCATCAAATGCTTCTTTAATTTCCTTGTAACTATGCCCCGGCACAAATTCATAAAGAAACGTCTTCTCGGCTTCTGTATACTTTCGCATCACCATTGCTCAAACCTCTTAATTCTTTCCTGTAGATTTGATACTGTTTCTTTTAATTCAGAATTTTCTTGAATTAGTCAAGAATCGGTTATTCCTAAAAGGGGCATTGCAACTGTTTTTTCAACCCCCTGGTCATACATCATTTTCTGCGCCTGTATTGCAAGTGCGCCGTTATCTATAATAGTTTTTGCAATCTTCTGAACTGCTTCGCTGCGCTTGATTTCTTTTTCAAGCTCTTCAGAATCAAGCGAATCATCCTGAAGCCTTTCGATGCTCTCAAAAAGATAATTATTTAAATCAGTTAATGTGTTTTTCATCGGTAGGTTCTCCTTTATTTTCTTACTCAGCTATTTTCAATAATTTCGTCAATTGTCTCGCCTATGCCCTCAAGCATATCGTCAATGACAGTAAAGCCCTCGACTGCGATTTCGTTGTCTTCACCCTCCGAGAGCTTAGAGAAGGCACCTCTCATTTCCTCAATCTTCTCCTTGAGACCTTCAAGCTCATTAATTTTCTTGTTTTCCATAATAAAATGACCTTCCTTTTTATAAATTTTAAATTTTCTTACGGCTCCGCCCGAAGCGGCATTACATGAATTGACCGTATAGTCTTTTCCATACGCCGAACCCCTGCGGCAAGAAGCCCTGCCGTGGGATATAAGCTTTTAATATCAATTCCAAACGTGTTGTAGGAAGATGCAGTATAAGCGTGCCCACGATTAAGCAGCTCTTTCATAGCATTAAGCCTTACACGCCTCTCAGCTACTATGTCCCGGCAAACCTTGTCCGCTTCCGCCTGAGACTTCTGACAGCAAAGAACTCTGTCACCCTCAACAACACAATGGGTATACTTCTGATGCATATCGACAAACAGAAAGCGGTCACCGAGATAATATTTCATAATTACCTCCGGCGAATGAAACGGATATCACAGCCTACAGATTCCGCAAGCCTTCTGCACCTTGCAATTCTTCTCCTGCGGTATGCACCGTAAACCTTTATAAACAAAGGTCGGGCAATTCTTATGAGCTTCACCTTCAAAGAGAAAACCGCCTGTCTGATACAGCAGCTTATATATTCGATAAGCCTTGCTTCAAAGGCCTTCAGCTTTTCTTCCTTGATAATGCAGTAAACAACCACAGCTATCGTAGCAAGGTCAAAAATAATAACCGCACCTAAATTTCTTGCAAAAAATGCACCTAATTCACTCATTTTCCTCTCTCCTTCTTGTTATTCTGTCAAAATACTTTTTTCTGATTCTTGCTTTCTTTGTTCGGCAAAGAATCTGCAGTTCCTTGTCCGTTGCCCCCACAAGGGACATTTCTCCGTCATATATCATCAGTAGGTTTCTCCTTTTTTCGTCAGTCGCATCACAAAGCGGCATATTCTTCCGGGTGATATGTATAATATTCACTCATATTCCGCTCCAGGTTTCCGCGCATCCGCTGCCTTGCCGTCTCCAGCTGCTCGGAAGTCAGGCTCTCAAGCGGCACCTCGGCTTCCCCGTCACAGGAAATCATAAACTTATATGTAAATTCCTTTGTCTTCGGTGTATTCCCTCGGTGAAGCTGCACCCCGTCCGTATCCAAGAGGATCTCATTATTCTGTGAATTGTTCTTTGAATTCAATTCCACTTAAATCACCTCTCTTAAACTTATGAAGCAGCTCTCTTGCCGAAACATTGTCCGCATCAAATATCTGTCGGATAAGAATAACAATCACAGCCTCACGAATCAGTCTGCCAATGTACTTCTTTCTGATCCTCGCCCTCTTGCAGTATCGAAGGATGTGCTCTTCCTTGGATGTGCGAAGCTCACGCACAACGGTCATAACATTGTGCAGAACATCTTTCTCATTCTCTCCCGGCACAAATCCGGGAATGTAAATTGTTTTGTTTTTAAGGTTCATCGGTAGGTTCTCCTTGTTTTTATGTTCGTGTTTCTGAACTTATTTTGCAAAAAAAATATTCGGGGATCTCAGAAAGAGGAATATCCAGAATATCACAGCTTCTGTTGATTTCAGGAGCTGTAAAGTCCTGTTTATTGTTAAGCCTCATACTAAGAGATACCCGACCAATACCGAGCATTTTTGCAAAGTTATCCTGTGTACCACAAACCTCTTTTATCTTGCCTGAAAGCTTGCTGTAATCAAATGCCATTTTAACACCTCCCTTATCTCGTTCGTGTTTCTGAACTTATATTATCACAGCATTTTTACAATGTCAATAACTATTTTTCGTTTTTCTGAACTTTTTGTTTTGCTTTTTGAAAAAAATGTTGCATTTTCTGAACATTTGTGTTAGCATACTAATAAGAAAGAATATAAGGAGATAAAAATATAATGGCATCTTTAGCGCAGAGAATGAAAGAAGCTATGGAATTAAGAAATATTTCTCAGGCTGAAATAGTAAAGAGAACGGGTATCGGAAAATCATCCATTTCAACATACCTTTCAGGAGAATATGAACCAAAGCAAAGAAACATTTATAAAATTTGTGAAGTGCTGAATGTTAATGAAGCTTGGCTTATGGGACACGATGTTCCAATGGAACGACATGCTGTTCAATTAAAAAATCCCACTGTTACGTCCGACACGGTTGTTCTTCCGGTTATCGGTAACATAGCAGCAGGATATGATGAAATAGCTATTGAAGATTGGAGCGGTGAAACAGTTGAAGTTCCTGCATCTTATCTTAAAGGCAGAAACAGAAATGAATTCATTGTGTTAAAGGTTCACGGTGACAGTATGTTCCCGGAATATCACAACGGAGATAAAGTTGTTATATTAAAGCAGTCTTCCCTCGCCCGTTCCGGCTCAATCGGTGCCATTCTCTATGACGGAGAAACAGCAACACTTAAAAGAGTAGAATATTTTGAAGACAAAATAAAGCTCATCCCCCTCAATCCCACATATCCCCCGAAAACCATAACAGGCTCCGATTGCGAATCCGTCAGAATAATCGGTATACCCAAGGTACTTATCAGAGAAATTGAAGAATAAAAGGTGCGTTTCTGTATGCTCAATTCAGAAAATATTATTCCGATCTTAATTTTATTAATCTTCATAATCATTTTCCTTGCGTTTGCTCTTTATAGGAGCAATAAAACTTCTGCAAAAAGTAAAAATTCAACTATACAGAATTTACAAGAAATTGAGCTCTTAAAATCCGCCAACAAAGAAGCTATCAACAAAAATCTTGATTTATTAACAGATATCAAAAGAAATAAATTGCAATATGAGTTATCCCTTGAAAAATTAACGAAAGAGTTAGAAATTAATTCAAAAACTCTAAACAATTTATTACAAAAAGTAGACTACTTAAAACAATTGTATCCCGAATTGGATTTTTATTTTTCTGAAGATTACAATAATACTACGTTTATCATTTCTGACCTCTTCAATGATTTTTCAGACAAAACTGTTTCCTTCTTTAACATTCTTAACGAATACAATAAAAACAAGCATAATTACTGTTTTCAAACTTATTATAGAGAATCTCTTCTAAAAGAAAAATTCAAGCTACTGAAGGCCATTGAAACAAACTCTGATTCCCATAAAAAAATTATCCCTTATATGGCTCAGATTTTTGCAGATATCGAAACTATTGGAATTGAAAGATTGGCAGAAGCTTTAGATTGGGGCAAATCTCAAGAACGTGCGAATAAAGTAAAATCAATAAGAGAAATCAGAAAAGATGCGCAAGCCATAGTCGAGAAAAATATGGAAGCAAAATATCAGCTCGCTTATCTTCTGAATCTGTTTCCCAACCTTGAAGATGTCATTGAGTGTGAATTTCATCAACTCCCACCCATAGACATTGAAGCAGTATCAGATTATGACAAGGCAAGAGATTTTCTTTCTAAGGAAGAATATTCTAAACTTTCAACAACGGAACGAAATCAGCTTGCTCTCGACAGGTATATAAACTCACATAATAAAACAAAATGGCAAATAGGCAGAGATTACGAATTATATATCGGCTATTTATATTCAAAAAAAGGATACTCTGTTGAGTACTTCGGAGAAATAATGGGACTGGAAGACTTAGGTCGTGATCTTATCTGCAAAAAAGGCAATCAGACATTAATCATTCAATGTAAGTATTGGAGCAAGTCAAAACAAATTCACGAAAAACATATCACACAGCTATATGGAACACTCATCAGCTACTGCATCGAAAATAAATTGAATCCTCAAAATGCAAGAGCTCTGCTTGTCACTAATACACATTGCTCACCAATGGCAAAGCAAATGGCAGAATATCTTAACATCACCGTAGCTGAAAATGTTCATCTTAAAGAATACCCTCGAATCAAATGCAACATCGGGCACGATGAATATGGAAATATTCAAAAAATATATCATCTGCCTTTTGACCAGCAATATGATTCAACAAAGATTACTGCCAAAGGAGAGTTTTTTGCGCTTACTGTCAAAGAAGCTGAAGATGCAGGATTCCGCAGAGCACATAAATGGTTTACCGGCTAATGTGTATCTTTTATAAAAATATGCACATAAGGCTTTAAAACAAAAAAAATGCTCACCGGCTACCACCCCGATGAGCAAAGGAGAACCTACCGACGGGGCTCCGATGAACCGCCAAACGAAAACTCCGCCGAGAAGGATGTATATATTATATTGCATCCTTCGGTAATTGTCAACATTTTCACCGAAAGGATGTTTTTTTATGAGTAATTCTAACATAAAAATTAACAGAAAGGAGATAGGCAGATGAAAACAGCAGCAGCATATATCCGTGTATCAGATGCACGTCAGGATGAATACTCCCCTGCTTCTCAGCTGAAGCTCATTAAAGACTATGCAACCCGTAACGGTTTCTTTGTCCCGGAAGAATTCATTTTCTATGATGACGGTATTTCGGGAACATCGACAAAGAAGCGCACACAGTTCAATAATATGATAGGCTTTGCTAAAGAGAAGAATCCGCCTTTCTCTGCTATCCTTGTGTGGAAATTCAAGTCGGATCGTAGC
>JAZNAI010000086.1:0-2060 GCA_045586465.1 Acutalibacteraceae bacterium
CATTGGGGCTCAACCGTCAGGGAAACTGACTTTGAGCATATGTCAATTTACTGCTGTAAGACACGGGATTTCAAGACCTTTACATATCCCGAAATGTTTTTTGACAGAGATACGGAGATTCTCGATTCCCACATTATGAAGCACGGAGATACCTGGCACTTTTTCTATAAAAACAGCAACAATCCCTCGGGAAATATGCACGAGACATCAAAGGAGCTTATGGGACCTTATACCCACGATGACGGCTTTGATGCTCTTGTAAGATACTATACCAACGGCGGCTCATATGAGGGTGCAACAACCTACACTCTTCCTGACGGCAGATGGTGCCTTATGCTTGATTTCTTCGGCTGTCCTAAAGATCAGATGGGCTACGTGCCCTTTGTTTCGAAGTATCCCGGTGATACCGCCTTCAAAAGAGCCGACAGCGAATTTTCCTTCCCTTACGGCTTCAAGCACGGCAGATTCATTGAGATTACGGACGGGGAGTACGAAAAGCTCAAAAATTATTATAAAAATTAAAACAAACGGGGAATTGATTATTTTTAATAATCGGTTCCTTAGTTTTTTTTCATTGTTCCTTTTATTCAAAATGCTTGACTTACGGACATTCATTTAGTAAAATGCACTTAATAACTTAAATGCAGTGATGATATTAAGACTGTTAAGGAGCGTTTACAGAGAGCCGCCGTCCGGTGTAAGGCGGTAACGGAATTTTCAGTTTGTCTTGTATTGGAGCACGGTTCCTGAAAAGTGCAGTAGGGAGCTGCGGAGGGTCCCGTTACCATGACCGGGAGCTTAAAGGAGCTCGGAAAAGCGGCCGTTTATCGGCAATCACGGGTGGTACCGCGGTAAAAAGTAATTTATCGTCCCTGAAATCAGTTTCAGGGGCTATTTTTTTGTGTTAAGGAGTCAGAGATGAGAAACATTAAGATTACGGATAAAACCTTTTCCTGCCTTACGGGGGAACTGAGCTTCCGTGAAAAAACGGAAATAGCAAAGCAGCTTGATAAATTGGGTGCGGACGTGATTGAGCTTCCCGCCATAAAAAGTGAAAAGGCTGACGTGCTTCTTATAAAAAATATTGCGAGCGTGGTTGAAAAGAGTGCGCTTTCCGTTACTGCAGGCTTTACCAAGGAGTCCCTTGAAGCAGCATTTTTCTGCATAAAGGATGCGAAGCACCCCGTTATCAACGTGGCTCTTCCCGTATCTCCTGCGCAGATGGAGTATATGTGTGCATTAAAGCCCGACAAAATGCTTCTTCGTATTGAGGAGCTTGTTTCCTTTGCAAAAACACTTACAGCCGATGTATATTTTACTGCTCTTGATGCAACGAGAGCGGAAAAGGAATTCTTATATAAGGCAATCGAATGTGCCATTGCAGGCGGAGCTTCGGCTGTTACACTTTCCGAGGATGCAGGTGTTACCGATGCCGAGGAATTCGGTGAATTTGTAAGCGACGTATTTGAAAATTGTCCTTCTCTTGAGAACGCAGAGCTTTTTGTTGACGTCTGCGACAGCATAAATATGTCAACCGCCTCCGTTGCCGCCGCTCTTAAAAACGGTGCCCGGGGTATAAAGACTACCGTTTCGGGTGAGCTTTATGCCAATATCTGCGATATTTCGGCTTATCTTTCCGTCAAGGGCGAAAAGCTGGGAGTAAAGTGCGGTATTAACACCGTAAAGCTCGGAAACGTATGCGAGAAAATCAGAGAGATTACCGAAAGCGGTGCTCAGAAGCACACACCCTACGGCTTTATTTCGGAAAATGACGAAAATGTTGAGCTTCATAAGGATGACGACTATCAGACCGTAGCCGCAGCCGTCAGAAAAACGGGATATGATTTAAGTCCCGAGGATATGTCCCGTGTCTTTGAGGAATTCGGAAAATTAGCCGAAGCAAAGGAAATTATCGGAGTAAGGGAGCTTGAGGCTATTATTGCATCCGTTGCAATTCAGGTGCCCTCAACCTACCGCCTTGTAAGCTATGTTATAAATTCGGGTAACGTTATTACCGCAACGGCAAACCTTTGTATTGAAAAGGACGGAAAGGAATTAAG